>CAXBGV010000181.1:0-6109 GCA_963975235.1 uncultured Flavobacterium sp.
AATTTCATAGATTATTTATTTTGGGTTAAAATCATTTTAGCATTGTCATATTTAGAAATCTGTTCTATAAACAAGCGGTATTCATCGTACTCAGCACTAGAATACAATCCTTTATTAATTAAAAGAGTCCGCTTATAAAGTAAAGTACTATTATCATTTTTGATAAACACTGCAGCATACTCACCAAATTTACTTTTAAGCTCGTAGCTGGCAGGCATAAATTCAATAGCGAAATTTACTGGTAAAGTAATCGTAATTACATCATTATCTAGAAAACCCCTTTGTATTTCAAAAGAATTTTTCCTGTTTCTGATTCGTTTTACACTTGCTAAGTACTGATTGTAGGCATTAATGGCAAACATCATTTTTCCTGCTGACAGATTCCCGTAATTAATCGCACTAAGAGCTATGTTTTCAGTAAAACTTACTGTTGTTTTATCATTAGTGAATGCCAAAGATTTTATCTTTAAATTACTAATATTTCTCCAATACGACTTATAATGATTGTCGCGCTCTACAGGCTGTTCATTTTCTAAAGTGGCCTTATTAACAAATTGGGATCCACGAGAAACAATTTCTATGACTCCTGTTAAATCTCCAGTAGCTGATAAAGCATAACTTCCTGTGCTAATTTGACTATTGTTGTTATCTTCATAGATGTCTGTATGTACAATTTCGCCTCCCTCGGGCTTGACTACTAATACATCTCTGTCATCTGTAAAGCTACCTTGAAAACCAAAAGGATCATCTTGGCTCGTGCACTCGAGCCAAGTATATTTATTTCCATTGGGAATCGCTAAAATCATATGATTACCCTGCATCGAGACAAAATCAGTTTGAATGCTTTTTTTTGTACTATCTCCGTACAAAATCACATTGTAAGAAGGAACATCGACTGCTGCCAAAAGTGCTTTTGTATAATTGGTTAGTGCCTTACAGTCCCCATATCCAAGTCGATCAACATCAGTTGCAAGCATAGGTTTCCAGCCACCAATTCCAACTTGAATACTTATATATCTTGATTTTTTTTGCACATAATCATAAATTAACTTTGCTTTTTTAATAGGATCTGTTTCTGTACCTACAAGCGATTTCATCTTAGTTTTCGTTTCCTCTGACAATGCAGTTGTACCTGATAAAACATCCCGAGAATACCACTCACCGAATTCTATCCAAGTTTTAGCCTTGCCATCAACCCCTTCTAGATGAAACTCTTCTAACCCCATCATTACTTTTGGAAATACAGTACTAAACGCAGGCGAGTAATCCTCGAACTTCTGTACAGGTAAATTACTAGCCGTATAAGAAAGTTGTGTAGGCGTGTCAATAGTTTTACTAATATTGAAATTCGCAAAATTAAATTCTTTTTTCTTAAAACCTAAAGTAGCAGGATAAGTGACATTAAGAATGCTTTTTTCGACACTGACATAATAATTTGAAACAGGATACCATTGTGGAATAAACGCAGTTGTAGAGGTCTGCAATTCACTTTTATAAACCATTGTAAATGGATATTGAACAGGTGTGTAGTCTAAATAGAAGTACCTACTATCAGAAAACATAGTACTCCCTCCTACTGCACTTTCATCCTTAAAATCTTTGCGCTTAATTTTTTTTATTTCTTTACCAAAACCATCATAGACAGTAGCTTCAATATCTTTTATGGTTGTTGTTTTATTGTAATTTTCGACAGCATCTACAGCTGAAAGTCCCTTCTCATTTAGGACCGTAATTACGCGTACAGTGTTAATTCTCATGTCTCTTTGAGATAAAACATCAATAGTGACTTGATTTAAACGAACAACCGCATTAGCATTATCTTTGAGGCTATCGGCTATGTTTAAAGCACTGTACTCAATTTTTTGAGCTTTAGTTGCAATTGAAAAGAAAAGAAAAAGAAGAAATACTATTTTTTTAAACGCCATGTATTAGTAAGTAAAATTAAAGCCAAATATTTGGCACAAAATAATAAGGTCAAATTACTTTGACCTCTTTTTTTGTTTTTGGCATTTAATTATTTGTGGCTTTCAAAAATAAATAAAATCTTATGATAAACAAGAAATTTACTCTCTATTTTTACTATCTATCATTATAGTTACAGGTCCGTCGTTCACCAGAGCTACTTTCATATCAGCTCCAAAAACACCTGTTTGAATTCTCTTTCCAAGAGCGAACTTCATCTTTTGCACAAAATTTTCGTAAAGAGGAATGGCAATATCAGGCTTAGATGCCTTTATATAGGAAGGACGGTTTCCCTTTTTTGTGGCGGCATGCAAGGTAAATTGGCTAACTACAATTATATCGCCATCAATATCTGCAACTGACAAATTCATAACATCATTCTCGTCTCCAAATATGCGAATATTTATGATTTTATTGACTAACCAATCTACGTCTTCTTGATTATCTGCATCTTCAATTCCCACTAAAACCAGCAGTCCTTTTTGGATAGTAGCTACAGTTTTATTTTCAATAGTAACTGAGGCTGATGAAACTCTTTGCAATACTACTCTCATAGTCCTCTTGTCTTGTCACTTTCTTTACGATCCTCGTCATAATTATCTGTACGGTAGTTTTCATCATCACCTTCTAATAATTTAAGGTAACTATTGTAACGCGACCAAGCTATTTCATCTTTTTCTAATGCGTCTTTCACAGCACATTTAGGTTCATCCTTATGTATGCAGTTATTAAATTTGCACTGATCTTTCAATTTGAAAAATTCAGGAAAATAACCGCTAATTTCCCCAGGTTCCATATCGACAACACCAAAACCTTTAATCCCGGGTGTATCTATAATGCGGGCTCCAAACGACAGGTCATACATCTCTGCAAAAGTTGTTGTATGTTGTCCTTGCTTACTAGCCTCAGAAATAGTTTTAGTTTTAAGATGCAATGTAGGTTCCATAGCATTCACTAAAGTTGATTTTCCAACACCAGAATGTCCTGAGAACATACTCACTTGATCAATCATGAGGTCTTTTAACTTTTCTATCCCCTTCATTTCTGTAGATGAAACTCGAAGGCATTTGTATCCAATTTCTTGATACACATGCTGCATATACAATTGCTCATCCAGAGTCGCTTCATCAAAAGTATCTATCTTATTAAATACTAAAATAGTTTCTATGCCGTATGCTTCAGCTGTTACTAGAAAACGATCTATAAAATTAAAAGTAGTTGGTGGATTATTGATAGTAATTAATAAAAAAACGCGATCAATATTACTAGCAATAATGTGCATTTGATGAGACAAATTAACCGACTTGCGAACAATATAATTTTTTCGTTCCTGAATATTAAATATCGTTCCTGTCACTGCATCTGATGTCTCGTCTATTTCATAATCTACTACATCACCCACTGCTATTGGATTAGTACTCTTGATTCCCTTGATACGGAATTTTCCTTTTATACGGCATTCTATAAAATTCCCTTCATCAGATTTTACGGTATACCAGCTTCCTGTAGATTTATAAACGAGTCCTGTCATGCAACAAAGGTAAATTTTTGTTTGAAGTTTGAAGTTCAAATTTTAAAGTTTTTTAAGCTATATGAAAACGAAAATCCCTTCAACTCAATTAAGCCGAAGGGATTTCTATCTTTTTAACATACTGATTATTTCTCGTAAGGGAAATTTCTTCCTACTTTACGCATCATTCTTTCCATCATAGCAGCGGGCGAACTCATCACATCTTCGGCCATTTGCTTGTAAAAACGCCAAACTAAATCCCCATCTGTACCATTATTAATTTGCATCGTTAATCCTCCTGTTGCCACTTTTCCGGTTCCAAAACCTATCAGTAAGGTCTTAACAATTGCGGCGCCTTCACTCCCCGTTTTTTCATAAGCATAAGAGCATTTTATTACTGCATCAACTCCTAAAACCTTTGCAATTTCTTCTGGTAATGCCTCGTCTAATTTATCAAAAAGATTCGCTTTTTTTAATAGCAAATTTGTTTTTTCGACATCTTGTACTTGAACTGTATAATCATCCGATTTTCTCAATAAATAAGTATATAATCCGCTTTGCATTTGCGAACCCATTGCTAACTCTTCTAATTTTTTAGCCTCATCGCTGTAACCTTTTGGTAATTTTTTATAAGCGATCGTAGCTGTAAATGGCAATATTGCTACTGTTTTGTGTCCCTCGATTAGCTGTTTCATTTTCGGGCTTTCAAATATTTGCTTTTCTTGTGAATAGCCTAGGAAGCTTACTAATACTAGTGATAATACGAATAGTTTTTTCATAAAAGATTAAAAATAAAGTAAAGATTTTGATTAAATTCAGCTGCAATATTACAAAAAAAACCTACATACATGTAGGTTTTTTATTATTTCTGAAATTTATTTTTTTTATGCATTAAGGACTTTATCTTGGTGACTGATACTTTCTTGGTGAATTGCTTTAAACATCCTCAAGATAAATTCTTCAGTCAATCCTTTTTTCTCTCCTTCCAGAATCATTTTACCTAAAATTTCATTCCATCGCTTGTTTTGCAACACCGCTACGTTAGCCTCTTTTTTTACTTGTCCTATCTCATCAGCCACTTTCATTCGTTTTCCTAATAACTCTAGCAGGTTAGCATCAAGCACATCAATGGTTGCTCTTAGCTTCGTCATTTTAGTAGTATATTCATCTGAGTCAACACTTACATTACGCACTCTTAAATCCTTAAAAATTTGTTTTAGTGCATCTGGAGTTACTTGTTGCGCTGCATCACTCCAAGCGTTATCTGGATCGATGTGAGTTTCTATAATCATTCCGTCATAATTCAAATCTAAAGCTTCTTGTGTTACTTCTAAAATCATTTCGCGATTACCTGTAATATGCGACGGATCGATAAATAAAGGCAAATCAGGAAATTTATTTTGCAACTCAATAGGAATTTGCCATTCTGGAATGTTACGGTATTTTGTTTTTTCGTAAGTAGAAAACCCTCTATGTATTACTCCTAAATTTTTAATTCCTGCAGCATGCAAACGCTCTACACCGCCCAGCCATAAAGCCATATCAGGATTTACCGGGTTTTTAATCAAAACGATTTTATCTGTTCCTGCAAGTGTATCTGCTATTTCTTGCACAGCAAACGGATTTGCAGTTGTACGCGCACCTACCCATAACACATCAATATCATGCTCTAACGCTAGTTTACAATGTGCCGCAGTGGCTACTTCGGTTCCCATTAATAAACCGGTTTCGGCTTTTGCTTTTTGCAACCATTTTAAACCTATCTCACCAACACCTTCAAATCCTCCTGGACGCGTTCTTGGTTTCCAGATACCTGCTCTAAAAACACTTACATCTGAATCTTTCAATTCATGCGCAATTTTTAATACTTGATCTTCTGTTTCAGCACTACAAGGTCCTGCTATCACAAATGGGTGAGTTAAATTAAATTCATTCAACCAGTTTCTCATTTCTTTCTTGTTTTCCATCTTTTTAGTTTTTATCCTTTATTTTTTTAGTTCTAGTTTTTAACGTGCATTCCGTTTAGTATTCCTTTTATTTTATTAACGCTTTGCATTTCTTCATATATAGCGTCATAATCTTCCTTTATCAACAACTCCTTAAAATGAGTTAAATTAGAGATATACTCTTCTAATGTTTCTATTACCTGCTCCTTATTTTGCTTAAAAATAGGTGTCCACATTGCCGGAGAACTTTTCGCTAATCGCACCGTACTTTCAAAACCGGAACCCGCCATATCAAAAATATCTTGTTCGTGTTTTTCTTTCTCAATTACAGTTTTCCCAAGCATAAAAGCACTAATATGTGATAAATGCGATACGTAAGCGATGTGTTTATCATGCGAATTAGGATCCATATATCGTATTCTCATTCCCATAGCTTTAAAAAGTTCAAGTGCTTTTTCTTGCAGCTTAAAAGCGGTACGTTCTACTTCGCAAATAATATTTGTCTTTCCTTCAAACAATCCTAAAATTGCCGCAGATGGTCCTGAAAACTCTGTTCCTGCAATAGGATGCGTAGCTATAAAATTTCTTCTTTTAGGATGCATTGCCACTGCTTTACAAACAGGTGCTTTAGTCGACCCTACTTCAAATACAATCGTTTCATCACCGATCAAATCTAAGACTTGCGGCAACA
>CAXBGV010000182.1:0-6061 GCA_963975235.1 uncultured Flavobacterium sp.
TTTTTTAACGTTTGCCATTTTTTTTAATTTTAATAGTTTTAAATAATTTATTTTTAGTTATAATAAACTTGTAGTCCCGCAAATTTATATGTTTAGTTCAAATAAAAAAATTTTTTTTAATTTAATTCGAATTAATTTTAAACAAAAAAAAAATTAAACTCTTAAATATTTCAATTTTGATAAGTTTGTCGGATAAAATCGAAGTTTTTAAAGTAAAAAACTCATTATTTTATGATTAAAATGAGTTTTTTTTTAAAATTTGGACATCAAAAAATTAAATGCTTTTTTTAACAATTAGCAATATAAAAGGAATAAAATTACACTTAATATCAAATTACCATTATTTAAGAAATTTATAATATCTTGCATGGTATTAAAAACAGATCAAGAACTATGAGTTTAAAAAACGATTTCATAACACACATTAACGACGGATATACTTTTAAAGGAGAAAGCATTATCCTTGGTGGAGCTATACTTGAGGGCGAAGCTATTGCAGATGCTTTAGTAAAAATTCCTTTAAAAACACTAAACCGTCATGGGTTAATTGCTGGAGCTACAGGGACAGGAAAAACTAAAACCATTCAGGTTCTGTGTGAGCAACTTTCATCCTTTGGAATACCAACATTAATGATGGACATAAAAGGAGACTTTAGTGGTATTGCCAAGGAAGGTATCGAAAAATCTTTTATTACGGACCGCCATGCTAAAATAAATTTACCTTATGCTGTTGCTGAATTTCCTGTTGAATTATTGACATTATCCGAACAAGGAGGAGTAAGACTTCGTGCGACGGTTTCTGAGTTTGGTCCTGTACTATTTTCAAGAATATTAGACTTAAATGACACACAAGCGGGAGTAGTCTCCATTATTTTTAAATATTGTGATGACAACAAAATGCCTTTACTTGATTTAAAGGACTTTAAAAAAGTTATCAACTACATTACCGAGGAAGGAAAAGATGAAATAACTTCAGAATACGGCAGAATATCAACCTCTACTACAGGAATTATTCTGCGAAAAATAATAGAATTAGAACAGCAAGGAGCCGAATTGTTTTTTGGTGAAATGTCCTTTGATATTGATGATTTGATGCGAATTGACGCTAAAGGAAAAGGATACGTTAATATTTTACGTCTGACAGACATTCAAGATAAACCAAAACTATTCTCTACTTTTATGTTGAGTTTGCTAGCGGAAATTTACCAACAAATGCCTGAAAAAGGAGATTCAGAGCAACCTGAATTAGTTATTTTTATTGATGAAGCACATTTAATTTTCAAGGAGGCCAGTAAAACTTTATTGGAGCAAATTGAAACCATCGTAAAGTTAATTAGATCAAAGGGAATTGGTATTTACTTTATCACTCAAAACCCAATGGATGTTCCTAGCGGCATTCTAGCTCAATTAGGATTAAAAATCCAACATGCATTGAGAGCTTTTACTGCCAAAGACAGGCAGTCAATAAAGCAAACTGCTGACAATTACCCCACCTCTAATTATTACGAAACAAGCGAAGTATTAACTAGTTTGGGTATTGGAGAAGCTCTAATTACAGCACTTAGCGAAAAAGGAACGCCAACGCCATTAGTAGCTACTATGTTACGAGCACCAATGAGTAGGATGGATATTTTGAGTGAAAATGAGATTCAGGAAATAAATAGCAGTTCTAAATTAGTAAAAAAATACAGTGAGCTAATTGATCGAGAAAGCGCTTACGAACTACTCAATAAAAAAATAGCAGTTGCAGAAGCAGCGGCCGCAAAAAAAGAACAAGAAGTAGCTCAAGAAAAAGCGGCGGTAAAAACAACTAAAACCACCACCAAGCAAGGTCCGAGCACCACAGAAGTATTAGGTAAGTCAGTTTTAAAAGTACTAACTAGCGCAACCTTCATAAGAGGTGCCTTAGGAATATTGTCAAAAATGTTGAAAAGCAAATAATTATGAAGAAATTCAGTATTCAAAAAAGTCCTTTTGTGGTACCAACCACAGACGGTAAACTAATTGAAGAACACCACGGATTAGCAGCCACCGCAAACCCTGCTATATCTATTGCTCATATGATTGCTCCTCCTCACTGGAGCGAACCTTATCAAACACCGGAGTTCGAAGAATATACGTACATCATAAAAGGTAAAAAACAGTTTATAATTGAAGGTGAGACTTTGATTCTAGAAGCAGGACAATCTATTAAAATTGATAAAAATACGCGGGTACAATTTGCTCTATATTTTCGGTAAGCAATACCTTTTGCATTATTTCATTTTGCAAATCACCTATGGCTAATGCCTCAGTATACGGTCTATCACTAAATGTTACTCTGCTGTATAAAGGAATCCATTTATCAGGATGCCTATCTGAGAATACTTTTTCTATTTTTTTCTGCAAAAGAAATTTATCATCTGCTGTTTTTGAACTCATCTCCAAGAAATTACGATATGAAAGTTCAGCAATTGCATCAGCATTGGGCTTACGTGACTTTTCATATTCTGAGAAAACCATCTCCCAATCTTCGCCATACCGTTCCATCATTTCATACAAGATAGTTATATCTTCAAAACCTGCATTCATCCCCTGCCCGTAAAACGGAACAATAGCATGACACGCATCTCCTATTAAGGCGACTTTGTCTCCGTAGGTCCATGGAAAGCACTTCATAGTTACTAAAGTACTGGTTGGGTTTTTAAAAAAATCTTCTGTCAACATTGGAATAACCTCTATAGAATCTGGAAAATTCTTTTCGAAAAAAGTCTCAACATCTTTCACTTCCTTCAAAGAATCAAAGGAATTTTCACCTTCAAAAGGCATAAATAAAGTACAGGTAAAACTTCCGTCAAGGTTAGGTAATGCGATCAACATATATTCCCCGCGAGGCCAAATGTGAAAAGAGTTTTTATCTAACTTATGCGACCCATCTGAGTTTGCAGGTATATTTAATTCCTTGTATCCAATATTTAAAAATTCTTGCGAGTAATTGAACATGCTTTGGCGTTGCATTCGATGGCGAATTCTAGAAAAAGCACCATCAGCACCAAACACCATATCGTATTTTTTATCCTCCCATGCTCCTCGTTCTGTCTCACCAATATGTAAAGTTGCATCTGCTAATGAAACATCCCATATTTTCTGTTCGAAGAAAAATTGAGCACCTGCATCTTCGGCCAAATCAATCATTTTACGATTTAAAATACCTCTCGATATCGAATATATGCTCTCCCCTTCCTGACCGTAGTTCTGGAAATTAAGTTTGTCTACAAGATGAATTGCTCTTTTATCCATAGGAATAGCAATTTCGCGCACAGCATCGCCTATTCCTACTCCTTCTAATGCTTTCCAACCTCGGTTAGACATAGCCAAATTAATAGAGCGGCCTGAAAATTGTATTTGTCTAATATCAGGACTTCGGTCATAAATATGAACTGTATGACCTGCTTTGCGTAAGTAGATAGCAAGTAGTGATCCTACTAAACCAGATCCAACAACCGCTATTTTTTTTGAAGTTTGCATTGTATTGTATAAAAGTTAGGCTAAAATAAGGATTTAATATTGTAGCGAGTTTAAAAACCTTAGTTTTTAGTGGGTTTAAAAATTAATTTTGTCGAAGTTTGAATGATTTCCTCTTTGTTCATTTTCATTTTTCGGAACTTTCCTGAGTTGTATAATTCAGCTTGATCTTTATAATGTTCACTAAACGGATTACCCGATTGTCCGGTGGGAAGAATACTCCAACTATTTTCTACATCAGAAAAATCAACTATTCTTCTGGTTGATGGCCCACCTTTAACTTCATAATTAGCATTATCACTATAATCATAAAACTGATTATTGATCACTTCATTAGCGCCAGATACGGCAAAAGGGCCAACATTAAATAATTGGCGAAAAGCAGCAATTTTACCAATTGGATGTTGATACTCTACTAGATGAACTTTATCCCATGTCCAACTTTCGACAGAAGAACCTAGTTGCGTTTCTAGCGAAGCTACAGCCTCCTTGAATGATTTTGTAATGATTTCAGTGCGCGTCTCTTTTTTAGTTTTCGTCTTGACATTGTCCCACCACAAAGACGCTGCTTTACTAATTTGTTTAGCAACAACTTGTTTCATGACGTGAGTCTCAAGAAAGTGTTTAAAACCCTCAGTGCCTAGTTCGTCCTCAAAAGTATTTTTTAAATAAAAGTAAATCCACTTATTGTATATTGTTGGAGCAACATCATTTAAATTATTTGTTCCTTGCCAGCTTTCCATGATCTTAATCGATTTTGATTCAATAGATGATAACCCAACCTTATTCGTACTTTCGATTAGGTATTTTGTAACAACTGGAGACACAAGAGAAGTATTATCGACCATCATTTTACTTACTGCCTCTTTATCCCAATTTGAACTAGCATCTAACAACTGCGTAATTCTTTTTGCTCGATCCTCTGGCAAATAATAACCGGGATACAAAAACCCATCAACTGCTTCCGGTTGATTATTGGCAGAATAAACATAGCCCCACTCTGGATTTTGCGCTGAAGGATTTTTTGAAAAATCTAAATATTCTTTAATATCATCCTTACCTGATGCGCCATCTAAAATAAAGTTAGTATTCACCCCAGTCTCATGTTTGTATAATTTTCCTGTCGCCCACCAAGCAACATTTCCTTTAGCGTCTCCGTACATTACATTTAAGCCCGGAGCAGCAATTAGAGCAACCCCTTTTTGAAAATCACCCTTGTTTTTGGCGTGTGACAACTGATAAACTGCATCTAAGATTTGTAACGGTTGCTGTGTGTAAATCCAAGACATTGCCACAGGTTGATCTTTGTCTAAACCATCAATCAAATCATTCATTATAGGCCCATGACGGGATGTTTTTACAGTTACAGTTACATCGCTTGTATCTTTTACCTTAATTGTTTTCTTGGCTTGAGTATAAGTCTCATAGCCCGTTGGGGTTTTGTATTGATTTGTATTTGTAGGATTATTTTTTTCTTGATATAAATCGATATCATCGTTTTCGAACATCGTCAGACCATAAGCATAGTCTCTTGTATGTCCTAGAAGCGGGTAAGGCGTTCCAGCTAAGTAACAACCATACAACTCCATTTCAGGCGTTACAATATGTGCTTCATACCATGTTCCAGGTTGCGAAAATCCGATATGAGGATCATTAGCAAAAATTACTTTACCATTTTTTGTTTTCTGAGGAGCGATCACCCAACTATTACTTCCCACAAAAGGAGGAATTGGCGAAGCATTAAGAAGTTCTGCAACAGCCTTTGAAATTGCTTCAAATTCTTGCGGTTTCTCTTTAGCATTTTTGATTTGCAAACTATCAAACGAACCGTCTAATCCGAGATCTTTCAAGTACTCTATTCCATATTTATTACGAATATCGGTCATTAATGGATCAGATTTTTGTGCCATAGCAAAACTAAAGGACATGTACCCGTAAATATTGTAAACATCTTCGATGGTGAATTTTTGTTTTTCCACACCAATTAGTTTAAATTCAATAGGTGTAGCTCCGTTCTCTAAAAAATCATTAATACCATCGAGGTAAGCCAAAGTTAATTGGTAGCTCTGACTGTTTTTATCTAAAGCAGCAATTGCCTTTGCAGAGGCTGCCTCGATTCCTAGACCACTAAAAAAAAGATCATTTTTTAAGGCAACACTGCCAAAGATCTCAGACAAGCGACCGGGTGCAATACGACGCATTAACTCCATTTGCCACAAGCGATCTTGAGCATGAACATAACCCAAAGCCATCATCGCATCTTTATTGTTAGCTGCATAAATATGCGGTATCCCAAAGTCATCAAAGTAGACCGTAGTTTCCTTCTGGATGGTTTTTAATTCTATCTCACCCTCATATTTGGGTTTAAGATATGCAACATATGCAGCAGCAGCTAAGGCGCCCGAAACAAGGACTATGACAAGCACTAAAACTATCTTTTTAACTATTTTCATGTGAGTTGGAATTTATAGAACAAATATAATTTTTAAAACTGACTTAGGATTAAATAATATTGTTTATTATTTTTGTATTTTTGTTAAAAATAAAATTATGGCAT
>CAXBGV010000183.1:0-6002 GCA_963975235.1 uncultured Flavobacterium sp.
TTTAATATGGTTATTACAGGTGTTGGTAGCAGCGGTTGCAATAATGCTATTACCTACGTAGTAAAAAATTCGAATAATCCCATAGGCTCTTTGATTGCCCCTGGAAATACGACTAACTTTTGTGTTCCTGTAGATCCTATCAATTTTGCCATAGGTACTTGGGCAGGAAATCCTTCGGATACACGTTATCTAGTTAATTTTGGTGATGGCACTACTGTTACTTACACACAATCACAACTTGAAAGTTCTATTTATTACAATGCGTCAAATCCCGTTGCATCGCAAAATTTCCCTATTCCGCATACGTTTACACGATTCAATTGTCCGAGTGGTAATATAGTTTCCCTTACGATTAGCACTTCTTGTGGAAGTACTTTTCTTACTGCAGGGCCGATCATTATTTTGGATAAACCAACGATTTCTTTCAATGTTAATTCAATTGTTTGTGCAAATACTTCTGTTTACTTAAATAACACAACAATCGCAGGATATACAAATGATTGCAGTACTGTTGATGTTTATACATGGGATTTCGGTGATGGTTCACCAAAATCTCGACAAGTAAACCCGAGTCACGTTTATACAATTCCTGGAAATTACACAATCACTTTAAATGCAGTCACGCCTTGTGGTATTGGACAAACTTACACAAGAACAATTTGTGTAGAGCCTATTTTGCAACCTAATTTTACTTATGTGAAAGCTTGTGCGTCAACAAATACCCAGATTATCAATACTACTGATACAAGTTTGAGCTGCGGTCCTCAAAGTTTTTATTGGGAGGTAGTAAATTATTTTGACAGTTACTGCGGAAAATCACCTTATCAATGGTTTTTTACCAATGGTACATCAGCTTATTCGAAAGACCCTGTGATTAATTTTGTTACACCAGGAACGTATTATCTTCGTTTACGTACGAGTAATTCATGTGGAATTGAAAATTACATAACAAAGGTAATAGAAGTAAAAAAACCACCCGTGATTACGCTTGATCCTATAGGTAATTTTTGTAATTCGGCATCAATTACTCCTGTAGGTCGCGTCATTGAAAGCTGTGCACCAACTGCTGAGTTAACGTACTCATGGAGTTTTCCAGGAGGTATTCCCTCTTCATCTAATTTACTTAATCCCGGACAAATAAATTACACTACCAGCGGAAATTATACGGCTACTTTTAGCGTTACAAATAGCTGTGGAACAGCAAGTCAACAAGTTAATTTTTCAGTAAATACAGTTCTGTCTCCAATTATTTCACCTAAAACAGTAGAGATTTGCAGTGGCACGAATTTTACTGTAACTCCTACAACTGGAGCTGGAAATAATGTCCCATCAGGTACGACTTATACTTGGTCTACTCCCGTGGTTTCTCCGGCGGGTGCTGTAATTGGTGCAACCGCTCAATCAAATCCACAAACGAGAATTAGTCAATTCCTAACAAATACCACTGCAAATATCGCAACTGTAATTTACACCGTGTCTCCTACTTCAGGAAGTTGTGCAGGTCCTAATTTTACCGTTACTGTAATAGTAGATCCACTAATTAAAGTGAATCCTATAGTTAAAAATAGCAGCTGTTTTGGTGCAAATGATGGTAAGATAGATATAACAGTAACAGGTGGTATTCCTTTAATAACAGGAAGCCCATATCAATTTTCTTGGACTGGCCCTAATGGTTTTACCAGCACTTCAGAGGACCTTTCTAATTTATTGCCTGGAAGATATAATTTGCAAGTAATAGATAATGGTAACTGCCCGTTTAGTGTAGCTTACGATGTTGGAGAGCCAGGAAAATTTAGTTTTTCAGGAGTAAAAACGGATATTTCTTGTTACAACCAAAACGATGGTCGTATTGCGCTAGTTGTAGCAGGAGGCAATTTACCCTATGTTTATAATTGGACAAAAAATGGCAGTCCATTTTCAAGTGCTAGTACTATTACGAATTTAACTGAGGGAGTTTACAAGGTTACTATCACTGAAGCTAATAACTGCGGAATATTAGAAGAAACCTATACCATCGTAAACCCACCGTTACTTGAGGTATCTCTTGCAAGACAAAAAAATATTTTATGCTACGGTGATTACACTGGAGAGATTGATATAAATATTGTAGGAGGAAGATCAGTTGAGGTATCACCTTCAGTTTTTAACTACGTCTACTCGTGGACAGGTCCTAATGGATTTGTAAGCACTTCAAAGAATTTGCGAAATGTGGCTGCGGGTACATACCGTTTGATCGTTACGGATAATTCTGGTTGTAAAGATGATTTAGAAGTAATTTTAACTCAAAATAACGAAATTAAGCTAGAAGCGACTAAAACAGAAATCGCTTGTTACGACTATGCTAATGCTTCTATTACGATTACGAACATAAGCGGTGGAGTTCCCTTTGCAACAGGAGAACCTTATCTGATTGCATGGAGTAATTTGGGATCAGGTAGAGTTCAGAAGGACTTATCAGCTGGCACTTACATCATAACCATCACAGATGCCCTTGGATGTATAAAAGAATTCCCAATTGTGATAGAAAATGCCCCCGTTTTTACTATCAAACCTGATGTTAGACAAATAGCTTGTAACGGCGATAGGAACGCTTTCATTAAATTAAATTTAGTAGGAGGTAAAGCGCCTGTTTCCTTAGTATGGAGTGATAACAGTACGGCAGGAACAGAACGAAATAATTTAGGTCCAGGGACTTACAAAGTAACTATTACCGATGGTAAAGCATGTCAAATATCAGAGACTTTTATTATCAACGAACCTTTACCGTTAGAATTAAAAGCAACAGTTTCTAACGTATTTGACTGTGATAATGCAAACACAGGAATCATCAATCTGGTTGTAACAGGAGGCGCCTTGCCTTATACCTATTCTTGGTCTAACGGAGCCAAAACAAAGGATTTAGTCAATTTACCACCAGATAATTATACAGTAATTGTTACCGATGCTAACGGTTGCAAAGCTACTAAAGCATTCACAATTACTAGGTTTGAACAATTGACACCTACTGTAGAAACGATAACTGATTTTAACTGCGATACAAAGTATGTTAAACAAACTTTTGTGGGACAGGTAAAAGGAGGTACTCCGCCTTATACGCTGAGCTGGTCTGATGGTGTGGTCACAGGTACGAATGGTCAAATTATGAACACGAACAATAATGGCTTAATCATTTTTAGTGTAGTAGATAGTTTTGGCTGTAAAGCAGAATATTCTTTTAATGTGAATACTCCTGTGCTAGGAATTGCTAATTTTTCCTTTAGCTCTTATGGCAAGGATGTGTATGATTTGTATTCTATTTTTGATCCTATCCAATTTACTAATTTAGCTACGGGAGATTTTACAAATATTTCATGGGACTTTGGCGATGGTAATTTTTCTGATGAGACAAATCCTGCTCATATTTATAGTAAAATAGGTTTATATACTGTAAAGCAGACTGTAACTTATCCTTTTGGTTGTCAATATGTGTTTACGTCGACGATCAAGGTCGAGAAAGGCTACAGTTTAGTGATGCCAACAGCATTTAGCCCTAATGGGGACGGTATTAATGATAGTTTTAGCCCGGTGTTCCTTGGTTTAATTGAGATGACTTTGCATGTTTATGATACTTGGGGTAGTTTAGTGTATAGCGAAACAGGTCAAACAATAAAAGGTTGGAACGGACAAGTAAAAGGTTTGGCAGCTGAAAATGGTAATTACTATTTTAAGTTAATAGGTACTACTTTTTACAAACATACTATTACAGAACAAGGAGCCTTTACGATAATCAAATAAACGCATATATTACAAATGAGAATTAAATTAGTTTTGGTCCTGTTATCGTGTTTGTGTTTTTCGAATATCCAAGCACAAGACCCCATTTTTACCCAATATTTTTTAGTACCTGAAACTCTTAATCCTGGCTTTACGGGCTTTATGGAAACTACTTATGCTGGAATTCTTCATAGAGAACAATGGCCTGATTTAGATTTAAAAATTGACACTGATTACGCTTTCCTAAATACTTGGAGCGACCAAATGAGTAGTGGTATAGGATTTAGTTTCTTAAACCAGAGAGAGAACCTGACCAACTATAATTTTTCACAAATCAGTGCTAATTATGCTTATAAGGTTCGAATTAGTGATGATTGGGATTTTAGACCGGCAGTAGAGGTAGGTTTTGGCTTTAAATCTTTTGGTTTTCAGAACTTATTGTTAGAGGATCAAATAAACATTCGGTCTGGTATCAATAATTCAACGTCGATAGATCCTGCATTGCAAAACAATAAAATCGGTTTTTTTGATGTTAGTGCGGGAATGGTTTTTAATAAAGAAGATTTGTGGATTGGTTTATCCATGAAGCACCTCAATAGACCTAATATCGCTTTTAATGAAGGTGGAAACCTTCCGCTGAATTCTTTTTTTTCGCTGAGTACTGGCTACGAGTTTCTTTTGGCCGATTATATCGATGTGCAACTCTTTCCGTATGAGACAAAAATGTTTATTACTTCAAATTACATGCAGCAAGGCAGATACAACCGACTGGATATAGGTACCTCAATTTTGTTCGAAAAAATGTTTTTTGGAGCAACAGCGGTTACAAATCCAGCCAAAAATGGTATTGATTCGCATTTGTTAACGTCTGTGAATTTATTTACTGGATTGCAATACGATCATTTGCGTTTTGGCTTTTCATATGATCTTAATACATCAAAAATAGGGCGTACAGGTGGTGTATATGAGTTGTCTATGACTTATCAATTCAATCTGGATAAAAAATGCTTTGGTTGTCCCAATTATAATGGACGATAAGATACCTGATGGTGTTTTTAAACAGTTAGGCCGAGAGTATGTGTAAGTATACAAGGTATATTAATTAGTTGATTTTATAATCCTGCAAGATAATTTGGATTCCATCGCAGTAGGTAGTTACGCTAAAATCAGGAAATCTATTTTTAAATTTAGTCGAATCAAATAGGTTGTCTATTGCATATCGCGGCAATAGCTCTTGTGTCTCCCTGAGGTTGTGGTCAAATAATGAGGCTATTTTAAGCACAAAACGGGATAAAACAGTGTATTTTACGGTTCGGTTTAAATGACTTTCAATTTCGGTAATGAATTGTTTATATGTTAAACGCTTATCATCACAAGGCAAATGCCATGTTTGTCCATAGGTGTCTGCAGTATTGCCAATTAATGCCATTGCTTTGCTGGCGTCAGGTGTAAAAATAAAAGTACGTACCACGTCGTCTCTCAAAAATACCTTTGGAGTTTTACCATTTTTGAGACTTTCGAAAATCATACTATTTGTAAATCCTTTGGTCTTACCAGGACCATAAAACTCGGGAGCACGGCATATAACTGCTTCAAGTTCCTTTCTTTCTATAGCTTCAAGTAACAAATTGGCCGCTAGTCGTTTTCCTATTCCTTTTTTACCCGTAGATGATAGTGGAGTTTGCTCTGTTTGGATACTTTTATCTTGTGGGTAAGCGTAGGTATTATCAAAATAAACAAGTTTACAGCCGTTGTTTTTACAAGCTGTGATCACGTTTTGCATCACTATAGCCCAATCTCGCAGCCATACAGTGGAGTCGTACGTTAGTCCAACAGTTAAATAGGCTATCGTTGTATTTTTTAATGCTAGATCAACTTGTGTTGGATCTAGTAAATCGGCTTTAAATAGTATGTCATCAGGATTTATTTTTTTTGGATTTCGTCCTACTAACTGTACTTTGTCCGTGTAATTTTTTCGTAGTTCACGAGCCAATTCTTCACCTATAATTCCGTTTGCGCCTAAAATGGTTTGCATAATTTATTTTGCAGTATTAGTTGATTAAGCTAAATTAAGCATTATAAAGTATCCAGCCATTTTTATGTTGGCTAATAACCAAAGGTAATCATCAAATAAATTTATATAATGCAGTTTAAAACTTGAATTGGCTTAAAAGTGCTTATTTTTGTTACGCATAACATTTCAAAAATAAAAAATATGATTAATAGATTCAAATCAGTACTAGTAGCTG
>CAXBGV010000184.1:0-5976 GCA_963975235.1 uncultured Flavobacterium sp.
GATACTGACGGCAAGTCAAGTTGCTGGTCAAAAAACAGATAAAAAAGCCGAGGCTATCGTAAAAGATATTTTAGTCGCTATGGGAGGAGAAGAGAATTATAATGCTACTCGTTTCCTGCAATGGGATTTTGTAAATAGAAAACTGTCATGGGACAAATGGACTGGCGATGTTAGAGTAGAGAATCCTACTGCCAAGCAGGTAATTTTAGTTAATATTAATACGCTGAAAGGGAAAGTATATGAAAATGGTGTTTTGCTAGAGGATGAGACCAAAGCAAATGCATTGCTGGAAAAAGGTAAAAATTGGTGGATCAACGATGCTTATTGGTTGGTAATGCCATGGAAATTACAAGATCCTGGTGTAACGCTTTCATTTGTTAAAACAGATGTCTTGCCAAACGGCACAGCTGCTGATGTTTTGCAGTTAACTTTTGATGGGGTAGGAGCTACACCAGAGAATAAATATTGGCTGTATGTAAGTCAAGAGGATCATTTGATACAGCAATGGGCTTATTATCAAAATTTTAATGATGCAGAGCCTAAGTTTATAAAGCCATGGAATAATTATCAAAAATTGGGAGGTATTTTATTATCGTTTGATAGACCAAACGAAAATGTAGGACCAAAAAATGTAATTGTAAACAGTGCACTTGATCCTGCTATTTTTACAATTTTATAGTAGTTTGCTACGACATAGAGATGTAAATCATGAGAAAAACCAGCTTCGTAGGCTGGTTTTTTTGTTATATTGTGTCGCACAAACAAATAGCTTTGTTTAATGCTATACTATTTTGTAGCTCAGTAAATTAGCTAACAGCTGTTGTTTTTTTACTATTTATTGCTTTATAATCCTCTATTTCCTTAGATATTACTTTAATTAAAGAAACGATCTCAAATGGTTTAGTTAGTACTTTATTCATACCGGCTTGTATGCATCTTTGAAATTCATTTTCGCCTACATTAGCTGTAAGTGCAATGATAGGAATATTTTTTTTATCATTGTCCTCAATGTTTCGAATTGTTGTTGTAGCAGTAATACCATCCATGACTGGCATTACGATGTCCATCAATACTAAATCAAAATGATTTGCTTTGACAAGGTTTACTGCCTCAAGACCATTGTGTGCAAGTGTTATAAAGCTACTTGTGAGGTTGTTAATCAATTGTTTTTCTAATATTAGTAGGTTTATTTTGTTGTCATCAACCAATAAAATTTTTAGGTTAGACAGTTGAGTTTTGACTTCAACGGTATTTTCTATATGGGTATTTTGCTCATTGAGAGGCAATGGTAGAATAACAGTAAATTTGGTTCCTTTATTAATTTTAGATTTATAGGTAATAGATCCGTTCATTAATTCTACTAAGCCTTTCGAAATTGTTAATCCAAGCCCTACACTGTTTTTTGACGCGCTGGATGTATTGTATTTTTCAAAAAGTTTTTTTTGCAAAGCTTTATTAATTCCTTTTCCGGTATCCTTTACCGTAATCCTTACAGTGTACACATTAGTGCTAGCATTACTGTTGTGTGTAGCATAGTCTCCTCGTATTTTAAGTTTTACAAATCCAGTTTCTGTGTGTTCTAAAGCATTATTTAATAGGTTTAAGATGATTTGGTCTATTCTGTTTTTGTCACCATAAACGGTTGAAGGTATTGAATCAGGAATATCTAAGATGTATTCTAATCCTTTTTCATGAGCGACTCGTTCGTTCATTTTGAATATTGACTGTAATGATTTGTTTAGGTTAAACTCTGAATGCTGCAGTGTAAAAGCACCATCATTTAACTTTGTGAAATCTAGGATATTGTTTACTAACGCTAGTAAATGATTGGCAGAATAATCCATTAATTCTAATAGTTTATAATTTTCATCGTTTACCTGATCGTTTTTCAATATATCGCTAATTCCTTTAATGGCGTTCAATGGAGTCCTAATTTCGTGGCTCATAATTGCAAAGAAAGATTCTTTGTTTAATTGCATTTTTTTTAGCTTTAATCGAGATTCTTCTAATTCAAAATTTTTATATTTTAAATCTTTGATTATTGAGCTTATGGCTTTGGTCCGGGACATCAATAGTATAATTATATAGACTGATATCATTAATACAACAAAATAGAAAAGCGGATTATAAATGTCGCGTTCAAAATTGTTTTTATTACCTAAATCATATCCAAAAAAATCAAAATAGATTGTCACAGACACAATAGACACAATTATTGAGCTGAACAAAATAATTAATCTGTTAGACCGCATCGTAATTAAAAGCGCTATAGTTGACAGGTAATTTATTAAAATAAAGTTTAACGATTTTCCGTAAAGTACAAAAGTAAAAGTGTAAAAGGTAGTAATAGCAACAACAGCTAAAATTGACTTTTCACGAATGCGGTACTTTTTTGAGATCGAAAGGTAAATAAACAACAGTATAATAGGTATGGTTCCGTAAGCAGCATAATTTAGCTTCATAGTAAATAAAAATACCATTGTTAAAATAAACTGTAGGGTAAATAGATTGAAGCTAAAATTATCAATCTTATTATATTTAGAAAAACTGTGATTTTTTGTTATTATTCTGCTCATGAGTGATTCCGTTGTAGCGCAATTTGGCCTTTAATCAAAGCAAAGTACAATAAATATTTTAGAGTTGCAATGCTCTAAAATGCATTGATATAGATAGTTGCTCTTTTTTTGGTGTATCTCTGTATTTCACACTAGGAAATTGTTGTTTCTAATACTGATATAAAAATAATTTGCGTTCCTCTTAATAGCGATTTGTTAAAGTAATAATAAAAGGATTCTATATTTTGATAAATGAATGTATATTTGAGAGAGGAGCATGCCTTACTAACGCAAAATCCTTAGTGAGCATGCCGTAATATTAATTTAAATTTACTTGCCATGACTATAAATTTTGAAACCATAGAAAAAGAAGTAATTGAGACTTTACGATTTCCACACCATGAAGTATTGGAAGATGAAGCTGCAATTAATCAAAGAGAAAATGAACTAGAGCGTGCATTGTCACTTGGAAACTTAGAACACTCTAAAATCAAAATATTTTTTGAAGATGATCTATCTCAAAAAGTAGTAGAAACTACAGTTTGGGCACTGACTGATGAAAGTGTTGTATTAAAAAAAGGTGTTGGTATTCCGATAAATAGAATTTTAAAAATAGCGTAAACAGAATCTTACCTACTAAATTAATGCCGAAAATTTAGATTACAACGGAACATAAAAAGCGGATTGAAAATACTTTTCAATCCGCTTTTTATTGCTATGATAGTACATTATTTATCTCTTGTAATACATTACAATGCTCGCTTTAGCTAAAGTTTGGTTCCATAAATTAAAACCTACAATCGCTGGGTTGATGCTATCGTTTAATCCCAATTTATCTGTTTTTAAAGCAAAAACAGTAATGATATATTCATGATACCCATGTCCTTCTGGTGGGCAAGGACCTCCAAAACCCTTTATTCCGTAGTCAGTTGTACTTTGAATAGCTCCTTTGGGTGCTAAGTTTAGCGAAACGTTACCAGCGTTTTTTATTAGTTCGCTCACATTTGCAGGAATATCAAAAACAACCCAATGCCAAAAACCACTTCCTGTAGGCGCATCAGGATCGTACATCGTTATAGCGAAACTCTTCGTTCCTTCGGGTGCATTTGACCAGCTTAATTGAGGTGAGGAATTTTCTCCAGAACATCCAAAACCATTAAATTCCTCTAGTTTAGTTGCTTGACCTCCTAGATTTTTGCTGGATAATGTGAATGTTTTTTGTGCGAATATTGTAGTAGTACATAACAATACAATTGCTGTAATAAAGTTTACTTTTTTCATTTTGTTGTTTTTAAATTTTTAACAAAATTACCTTAGTCTGTACTTTAAAACGTGCTGTAACTGTTCAAAAACTATCGCTATAAGTTCATTTTTTGCTATCTTGTCCCGGGGTAATGCCGTATTTGATTTTGTAGGCTTGAATAAAGCTCGAAAGGTTCTCATATCCTATATCGAGAAAAATTTCTGATGCATTTTTTTGTTCTTGATGAATTAGGTAGTGTGCATGCTCAAGACGCTTGTTTTGAAACCATTTCATTGGAGAATCACAGTAACATTTTTCAAATTCTCTTTTAAAAGTCGAGACACTCATATTACACAAAAAAGCTAATTCGGGAATGGTTAATTTGCTGAGCAAATTACTCTCTACAGTATAAATTATTTTTTGCTTGTTATTGTTGCCATTCGATAGTAGAGAGTTAAGGAAATCAAATCCATTTATTTCGGTCAAATATAAAAGGATTTCTTCGAGCTTCACTTCTAATAATTTCTCTTGAGTAGCTCGAGATAATTTTGAAATATCTAATAAACTAGTTACAAAACGCTGAATAAAAGCATCGTATTGAAAGGCATACACAGATTGATTTATTTGTCCTTTTATTACCTTCACAGCTGCTTTTCTCATGATTTTAGACACTATTTCATTTGGAAAGAAAAGGAGAATGCTTCTGTAATTATGAACAGCTGAGAGTTTTTCAGTCATTAAACAATGTCCAGCTTTCATCAATAAAAAAGAAGAATTGTCAATAGATAATGCTGAGCTGTCAAAGAAAACCTCCTTTGTTCCTTCGGCAAGGAAACTAAAAGTATTTTGGTTTAAAATGATTTTCTGCTTAGTTATTTCTTGCTTTGTATTGTAATCATAGACTTGTACAAACTGTAGTTTTTCGATTGGAAGTTCGTCTGGAAGTACAATAGTTTTCATATCTAGTTGTTTTATACAAAAGTAGGGATCTTTAGTTTGCTCTGTCCTTTTTTAGATTTTGTTATTTTCTTTTTTATCTCTGGCAATACAATGAGTTTTGACGCCAGTTTTACCACCAAATGATAAAAAATTGTGTTGCAGTACCATTATCCATTTCCCAACACAATGCTGCTTGCTTCTCTTCTAATTTTTTTATAATATTTTCTCTAGTAGCTGTAAATTCAGACCAATTTTTGTTGTCAGTAGGATCTAAACCCCAGTCTTTTTTTGAAGGTAAACAGTAGGTTTTTGAACTGGTATGCTGTTTTACGAATGCCTCAAAGTTCATATAATAACCTTTTATTGCTTTTTGATACGAATTACTGATTGGCCCCTTAAAATCAAATGGTACATATAAAGATGCTAATAAACAAAGCTGCTGCGAAACACGATTCACTACTAAATTAGGTAATGTTTGCTGCGTACAAGGATGAAACAATAAAGGGAATTGTTTGGTCTTTAGTTTGTCTAATTTCTCATATAACGAATCATTTCTGTTTGGTCCTATCCAACAATTGTGTGGCGATTCAGCAGAAACTTCTGGGTCAAATAGGTAAAATTTATAAGCAAATTCTAAATGAATGATTTCATGCGTTCTACTGTTTTTAATAACGAAATCAATCTCGCCAATAGTTTTTTTATCGACAATAATTTGGGTTGTGTGATACAGTAAATCGTAAACATTAGAGGCTTTAAAAAGTTGGGCAACAATGTTTTCGATTAAGTGACCTAATCTTATATTAGTGGGTACTTCAATACTATTAACGTTTTTAATTTTTAGAGTAGCTAAGTCGAACGTTGCGCAATTTGTAATTGATTCGTCTAAGGCGCTTGCTTTTAAAACAGAATCTATTCTTGATTGTTGTATTGTTTCCACTTAATTATTTATTTACAATTTAAACACTTGCTCGTACTAGCTCATATTTTTTAGTTACTTATAATATGTACAATTAACTGTCACCTTTTCTAAAGTCACCAAAGACAATTTCTATTTTAGTTTGTAGATTAAAGCAGCTATTTATGTATTCAGTAAAAATAAACAAAGGAGCAATTCAATTGCAATGTAAAGAAAAAGTTACTTAGAAACAGATAGCACTAATATAAAAGTAGACAAATTTCTAAATCGGCAACGTAAAAGTACAACTAGTATAGCCGAATAAAAAATAAAGGAATGGAATG
>CAXBGV010000185.1:0-5968 GCA_963975235.1 uncultured Flavobacterium sp.
ATTTTTTTGGGAATATTCATAAGTTGTTTTTTATATCAATTAGGTGAATGATCATTATAGTGTGTTTAACTTTAAAAACTTATATTGTAAAAACAGTGCAATATGCTATACCTTAATTTTTTGTATGAAAAATGCTGCGAAAAAACACAAACAATTAGGTTCTTTTTTTCATTAATGGTATTTATGTCTGCTCCTCAAGTATATTAACTATTTGAATGTATCTATTATTTTTTCTCTGCAATCCATGCATCAATTTTACTTTCGAGTAAGGCTAGTGGCATTACACCTGATTCTAATACCTTTTCGTGAAATTTCTTGATATCAAATTTTTTACCCATTTTATCCTTTGCTTTTTGGCGGAGTTGCATGATTTTTAGCTGTCCAATTTTATAAGATAGAGCCTGGCCAGGAATAGCCATATACCGTTCTATTTCGGTAGTGATACTTGCTTCGCTTTCGGCTTCATTTTCTAAAGAGTATTTGATTGCTTGTTCTCTCGTCCATCCTTTGCTATGTAATCCAGTATCTACGACTAGTCTTACGGCTCTGTGCATTTCGTTTCCTAGCATTCCAAAATATTGGTAGGGATCTTGGTATAAGCCAAGTTCTTTCCCTAGGCTCTCGGTGTATAAAGCCCATCCTTCGCCATAAGCGCCAAACCAATTGTATTTTCTAAAGTCAGGAAGGCTAGCGTTTTCTTGCTGTAACGAAATTTGAAAGTGATGACCTGGAATGGCTTCATGCAAAAACAAATCTTCGTCGCCATACATGTTGTATTCTTGTACATTGGGAATAGGTACATAAAACACGCCCGGTCTTGAACCATCGGCTGCGCCTTGATTGTATTCTGCGCTTGCAGTATTTTCTCTGAAAGCTTCGGTTCTTCTTATCTCAAATTTAGTCTTGGGTTGTAATGAGAATAATTTGTCTACATTAGGCTTGATTACACTATAAATTCGCTCGAAATTCGCAATCACTTCTTCTGGTTTTTTAAATGGTTTTAATTCGGGTTTGTTTCTCACATACTCGAAAAACTCCAATAAAGTTCCTTCAAAACCAACTTGCTTTTTTACTTTCTCCATTTCAGCAGTCAAACGTGCAACTTCGTTTAGGCCTAGCTCATGAATCTCTGCTGGAGTCATTGCTGTTGTTGTCCATTGTTTCACATAGGCAGCATATAATTTTTGACCGAATGGTAAACTTCCAATCCCGCTTGTGGATCTAGACGCTGGCAGGTATTCTGTTTTTAAAAAAGTAGCCATTTTGTTGTACTGCGGAATCAATTTTTCATTGATCATAGTGCTGTACTTGGTTGTTAACTCTTTTTTAGTTTCGTCAGAGAAGGAGTCTGGCATTATTTTTATAGCTGAATAAAATAAATTATCCTCTATGTTTGGCGTTGCCATTTGGTCAAATTGCGGAATCAATTTTAGCGTTAATGATTTTGGTAAAACAGCTTTCTTAGCAATTCCTTTTTTCATGTATACCATCGCCGAGTCAATCCAAACACTGTACAAATCCATTCTTTTCAGGAAATTTGTATAGTCTTTTTCTGTTTTAAAGGGTTGGGCACTACTTCCTCCAGCAAATTGTCCCATTGTGAGGTGTGTTCCCCAAAATTGATGAACAGGTATTAAATTAGTTGGTTCGTTCAGTAATTCTTTGCCAACAGTTACTTCCCACTTTATAATTTCGTAACTGTTTTTTTCTTCATCAGAGAGGTTTTTGCTATCAATTGTATCTAAGGCTTTGTCGTACTTTTCGAAAAAAGAAAACTGATCTTGTCTAAAGCTATCAGTCATTTCAAATTGTAATTGATCGTTGTATTGACTTTGTCCGTTTTGGGTAGCACCCAATGGATCTAGGGCATTTTTATCATCGAAGTATTGTTTAGTAATAGCATCGAAATCTATTTTTTTATTTTCTGATTTGCAATTAGCCATTAGTAAGGAGAATAGAATTGCAGTTGCAAGAACCGAAGTTTTTTTCATGGTGTACTTAAATTAAGTTTACGTAAAGCTATGATAAAATAATTAAAAAGTAAGCTAAGCTACAAATAGTTTAATGGTTCACGTTTCGAGTTACTTTCATTATTATGATTTATAAGCTTTGTGTTTCTAAAATAGATCGCAAAAAAAATCCCATTCAAATGCGAATGGGATTTTAGTGAATTTTATGATTGTGTATTAAACGTTCTTCAAATTGATGATTTCTTGCTCTGTAAGTAACCTCCAGTTTCCTCGAGGTAAGTTTTTCTTGGTCAAACCAGCAAATGCAACACGGTCAATACGTAAAACATCGTAGCTAAAATGTTCGAAAATGTTACGAACTACTTTTACATTTGAAGATCGTATTTTAAGACCTATTTCGCTTTTAGCCTCTCCTTCGATATAACTTACGTCTTCGACAAAAACGCGGTGTCCATCAAGTACAAGTCCTTTATTGATCTTCTCTAAATCTTCAAATTTCAAGTTTTTATCAAGTGAAACCTGATAGATTTTTGATGATTTTTGATTTGGTAAAGTAAACTTTCGTATCATATCAGTATCGTTAGTAAAAACTAACAATCCTGTAGTGTTTTTGTCCATTCTTCCTATTGCACCAATTTTTGCAGTAGTCGAGCCTTTTACTAACTCCAAAACATTTCGAAATTCCTGCCCTTCATCCATAGCAGTTGTAAAGTTTTTAGGCTTGTTTAGTAAAATATAAACTTTTTTCTCTGGAGTCAATGTTGCTCCATCAAAGTTTACTACATCACCTGGCTTTACCATATAACCCATCTCAGTAACGGCAACTCCATTTACTTTTACTGTACCTGAAGTAATGTAAATATCGGCATCACGACGCGAGCAAACACCTGAATTCGAGATGTATTTGTTTAATCTAATTTCGTCTTTTACTTTTGGTCTTTTAGGTGCTTGATTTGGTTTTTTCTCGACCTTATCAGTCACGACTTCGGCAACCTTAGTATTTATTTTTGCTTTTTTAGGCCCTTGTGCCCTTTTTTGCATCGCAGGTTTTGGCTTGTTAGAGCTAGGTCTAGAACTAGATGGTCTAGAACCACTTCTTTTATTATTGCCTTCCTTATTATTCATAATATTCTATAATTTGTGCAAAGATAGTATTTATATAATTGGCAATCAATAACTCCTGATTAAAAAGCTAAATACTTAATTAGTAGCTTAATTCTAAAAGTAAGGTTGGTTTCTAGGAGCTTATTCCTTATTTACACTTTGTTATTTCCTTTTTAATTAAAAAAAGTAAAAGGATGTTGTTTCAAACAATGTTCGTGAATCTAAAAGGATTAAATATTTTGTGATCTAATTAAGGTCAGATAAACGGTAACAACAAAATTATTTTTAAGAATAGCTAGAGTAAGTGCAGTAATTTTTTGCTATTTAGTAGTACTGTTGGGTTAATTAGTACAATGCAAAATACCCCTCCTACAATTAGGAACTTTAATACATTATGAAGTAATAAATATTGACCCTTGCGTTCTGATTTCCATAGGTAGATCAGAAAAAATAATAGTATAATTAGGCAAGCGTAAAAGTAGATTTCCATTGCTCCAACGTCGTAAATGTCTACCAAGATATAAACGGGTACAATGGTTAGAATAGTGAGTAAACTAATTGCTTTTTTAGATGTTGTTTCGCCATAAAGTATAGGAATCGTTTTGTAGTTGTTGGCTAGATCCCCCTTAATATTCTCTAAATCCTTTATCATCTCTCTTATCAATAGCAGTAAAAACAAAAATGATGCGTGTGCAAATATCACAGCTAAATTACTTTTGTAGCTTTCGATTTCTTCAAAACTTAAATTAAAGTAATAGTGTAACAGTATGGCGAAAAAAGGAATTACTGCTAGGACAGCAGCTGTCAGGTTGCCAATTAGTGGGTATTTCTTTATTTTGTGAGAGTAGAACCAAATGAGAAAGATGTAAGTCGAAAAGAATAAAAAAGCTCTCCACGAAACTATTAAAGCGATAAAAGCTACAATGAAGTTCAAAGTAAAATAGACTGACAGTTTTGTTTTTTGGCTTACCAAGCGATCCAACATAGATTTGTTCGGTCGATTGATAAGATCTTTTTGACTGTCATAAAAATTATTTATAATATAACCAGAAGCTATCGTTAAGGAAGATGCGAGTACTAATAAAAATAAATTTAAATCTAATAAGTTTGCTAGCGTTCCTTTCTCGGGTGCTAGGATAAACAGTGCAGATAAATACTGAGCTAGTATGATGACCGGAATGTTATAGCCTCTTACAACAGAGAACAAACTGATAATTTTCATCAATAAAAGTTTCTGCCTTCTGCTTAACATTGTGCGGTTATGATAAAGTTGGAGCTGTTTTTCTATACCGCTCAATTAATTTTTAAAATTGGTAAACGACTTCCAGTTTATAGTCTTTTAAAGAGGCTTTTGCACGTTCAAGATCTTCAGTAAAACCTAAAATGTAACCACCACCACCGGATCCACAAAGTTTCAAGTAGTAATCATTAGTATCAATTCCGTTTTGCCAAATAGCATGAAATTGCTCTGGTATCATAGGTTTAAAGTTGCTTAAAACTACTTTTGAAAGCTTTTTGGTGTTAAGAAATAAAGATTTCATGTCTCCGCCTAAAAAGTTTTCTACACAAAGATCTGTGTACTTAACAAACTGGTTTTTTAACATAGTACGGAATCCTTTGTCTTTTAGGTTTTCCATAAAAATATTAACCATAGGAGCCGTTTCTCCTACAATTCCAGAATCCAGTAAAAACACTGCGCCTTTCCCATCAAAACTTTGATTAGGAATTCCTGTAGCTTCAATGTTGTCTTTAGAGTTAATCAAAATAGGAATGCTCAAGTAGCTATTCAATGGGTCTAATCCAGAACTTTTCCCGTGGAAAAAACTCTCCATTTGTGAAAAAATATTTTTTAGTTCTAATAATTTTTCTCTAGTCAAGTTTTCTAGAACTGTAATTTTATTATGTGCGTATTTGTCATAAATAGCGGCTACTAATGCACCACTACTTCCTACACCATATCCTTGCGGAATGCTAGAGTCAAAATACATTCCTATACTAACATCATTTTTAAGTTCTTCAATATCAAACATTACCAAATTAGGTTGCTCTATTTGTAAAGTCTCAAGATAAGTTGCAAAACGATTTAAACTTGCGTTAGAATCAATTGCTTCTGCCGAAGGATTTTCGTCTCTTTTTAAGGCACCGTTATAAAAATTGTAAGGAATTGACAAACCTTTTGAGTCACGAATGATTCCGTATTCTCCAAAGAGTAGTATTTTTGAGTAAAATAAAGGTCCTTTCATATTATTTTAAATTAACAATTTGGGGTTGATAATTATTCTATTTTTTTGATCTTATTTGGGTTTTGTCTTGTATCGAAGATGCGAAGGATATTTAAATTTTGTTCGTCAAAGTCATAATACAAGCTTATATGTTTTGAAATCACACATTTTCGTGTATTTCGTATCGTTGATTTTGGAAATAATTCAGGATTTAATCTGATCTTTTCAATATTTTTATTCAATTTATGTGCTACTTTCCTACGAATACTTATAGACCATTTATAGTCTAAAAAATCAAATAAATCTTCTAATTCATATGTTGCTCGTTTAGAAATAACCACCTTTCTCATTAAAGATAGTTGACTATGAAATCATCCCAGGAAGTAGTATTACCATTTTTAAAATCTTCAATTCCTTCTTCAATTCCTGCTTTCTCTTGCTGCGTCAACTCCTCCCAAAAATCTTTTTTTTCTTTTGTTAAAAGGGATTTGATAGACGCAATAATTGATTCGTCATTGGTTTGCAATAACCGCTCAATAATTTCTTGTTTTTCTAATTGAATATCCATACTTAACACTTTAATCTCATAAAGATACAAAAATTATAATAAGATCGCTCCATTTCCAATTTCGTCACAAATGTACTGCCCATTTTGACAATAGCCAACTAATT
>CAXBGV010000186.1:0-5926 GCA_963975235.1 uncultured Flavobacterium sp.
ACAAAAACTACTTTGTAAACCTCGGGCAATTCCATCAAAATTTGACTGGCCTTAAACGATGTTAAGGTTTTACCCGATCCTGTGGTGTGCCAAATGTAAGCGTTGTCATTCGAGTTTTTGACTTGGTGTATGATCGCCTCGGTAGCAAAAAATTGATACGGACGCAAAACCATCATTACCTTATGTGTTTCGTTGATCACTATATAATGTGCTACCATTTTGCCCAAATGTGCTGGGTTTAAGAATGCAGCTGCAAACTCGGGTAACTCGGTGATGTTTTTATTTTTGGCATCGGCCCAAAAGAAGGTTTGTTTGACCGATTGTAATTTATTATTGGCCAAATATTTGGTATTAACGCCATTGCTTATCACAAACAATTGCACGTATTGAAACAAACCGTGGTTACTCCAAAAAGAATGCATTTGGTAGCGATTGATTTGGTTGAAGGCTTCTTTGATCTCAATGCCGGAACGTTTCAATTCTATTTGTACCAACGGCAAACCGTTGACTAAAAGTGTGACATCAAAACGGTTTTTGTAACTTCCTTCCAGACTGATTTGATTGGTAACTTGATATAAATTCTTGCTGTTGTCCTCCGCATTAAAAAACCGAACGTAGAACGAAGTCCCATCTTCCTTGGTTAACTGAAAGCGATCCCGTAGTGTTTTAGCTTTTTCAAACACATTGCCTTTGGCCAAATGATTCAAAACGGCATCAAACTCTTTGACTGTAAAAGCGGTATCATTAAAAACTTCCAACTGACTTTTAAGGTTAGAAACTAAAGCGTCTCCATCCTGAATTTTGACAGACGCATATTTCAAACCAATCAATTGCTTGATTAAGTTGTTTTCTAATGTGGCTTCGGATTGGTGGCTCATATTATTTTTATTCTGCGTTTTTTATTTCCAAATAGGTTCATTTTCCCAATCTAATGCATTTCCTTTTCCGTCTGATGGAATTCCGATGTATTGAATAGGCACCATTGGATATTTTTTAAATAGGTTTTGAAGTTTATCCTTTAAACTATTTCCCGGATTTGCTCTTGTTATCAAGTATTTCAAAACACAAATGAAGTAAAACATTCTTTTATTATTTTCGAATGGTTTGCTTACCCAATTACCAACAGGCTTTAACAATTTTTCTGGTTCAATAGCCAAATCTCTGTTCCATAATCTCGAATGATGCGCACAAATATTTCTTACATACGTGAGCGTATGAAGCCAAGATTCGAATACCGTTGGATGAACATCAAAGAAGTTGGCAATCCTTTTTTTGTCACTATTGTTTTTTAATCCTCTGTACAAATGAGATAATTCACCCATCGTCAATAATTCTAAACACATCCACGATGGCGGATTTGACGGTTTGTTGTAATGATCAATATAATGTTTGATAAATACTTCCGGGGTTCTTGCGGTTTTGGCTTTTGATATAATAGATTGAAAGTCAGAGTACGGGTCGACAAGATTACCTATTTTGTTGTAATAGGGTGTAATAAACAGATTTTGATTGTCCTGCCAATGGGAATCGTTATAATGCGTTGCCATACCATACACCATTTGCGTACGAATGGCCACTTCAATGCGTTCAATACAATCAAAAACAAGTAATCTTAATTCCCGGTCAAATGAATACGTTTCGATGATTTGTTTGAAGTTGGTATTGGGATTGAATTTGTCCTTTGTTTTTTGATAAGGCAAAAAATAGGCACTCAACCGATAATAACTTATTTCCTGTAGATAGTCAATTACCTTTGGTTCATTGTCAACGACTAAATCCCTTTGTTTCAAAAGCGATATTTGATCCTGAAAGGACAGCGGTGTTTTGTTGTAGTTTTTTTTACTCATGGCACAAAAAGAAAAAACCTCTCAAGTGTGCATCTAGGAGAGGCATGAGAGGTGTATTATTGTTAGTTGAGCAACTGTCAGAATAAAAAAATCGAGACACAAATGTGGCGATTTGTGGCGCAAATATGCGACATTTTTTTAAATCTACGATCTTTTTTAACGCTATTTTCATAATCAATTCATTATGTTATATTTTTGTAAAGGTGTCGAATTCGAAACCTTTAACTTTTTAATCTCTTTTTTTACACAAATAGTTGCTGCAACAATCCTTTTTTAAATTCTTGCGTTTTTACCAATTCCCCATTGACCTGTTCTATTTTACCATCAATGCTAGATAAAAAATTAGCGATTTTTTGTTGTTCTTCAATAGATGGCATAAGCAAATCTATATTTAAAAAATCGTTTACTCCAATATTTAATAATCCGTGGTTTCTAGCACCCTCTTGAGCTACTTTTTCAATTTCTTTATTATGAAGTCCAAATTCAAAATATTGCTCCATAAAATTCAATGAAACCATTTCATTAAAGCAAAAACAGATATACAAAGTTGAAACAACGCCTTTATCATATTTTTTAAGTCTTTTGATAGCGCCCATTGGATATCCGTTAGAATAGCTTTTATTATACGCAAAATCATTTCGTTCTAATAAATAATAGTTTGTAACGTCTTTTGCTGAAACTGATTTATTGAAATATTCTAATTGACTTACAAGGCCAAGTTGTGCAGAAATCGTTAAAACATTAAGATTGTTTTCTTTGTTCTTTCTAGTAATTCTAGATGCAACATCCCCCAACTTTTTCTCCTCCCAATCCGGATAATCCTCTCCATTCATCCCTTCGACTTCGCTCTGGGCAGGCTTAAACCGTAATTTACCAGAGAACAATTGTTGCATGACACCTTTTTTGTATTGTTCTAATAATTCCTTTTTGCGAGACAATTGCTGTATTTTTTCATCGACCGCACTTAAAAAAGAAGCTATTTTTTGTTGTTCTGGGAGGGATGGGATGTTTAATTCAAGATTAGAAACTCTACTTGTTGATAGACTCAAAACTTTTGTGCCCTGCGCAATTGTCATAATTTGCTTTCTTAATTTCCAAGATTTCATGAGATAGCTTGTAAATCCGATGAAAGTCTTTTCTGAAATTGGTCTTGCTAAAAATGTATGCAATCCTGATAATAATTTTACATTATTAATATCAATTAATTCAATAGATTTACCAATATCAGCATAATCCTCTGACGCATCTGCAATTATTATATCACCATTTTTACAATATAGCTCTTCTTTTATTTTAGATAAATCAACATCATTATTTATGTATGGAACATTCTCATTCTTCAAATAAAAATGTGAATTAAATTTTGTGTGAATATCTCCATAATGAATATTGTAGACCTTTCCCTCTTCATAATTTAACTTCTCTCTGGATAATGAATTGGTTGTATGAAAAGAATAAAGATTTTCGAATCTGGTTGATTCAAATTCCCCTTCAAACCCAGGAAAGCGCAATTTTGGTACGTTTAGGCTATTCATGACGGGTGGTTTTTTGCGTTAGGGATAGGAACGGCATCCTTTTGTGGAGCGTAGCGGAGCAAAAGATAGAGTGCATAGCCCGACCCGCAGTTGCGAGGAGGAACGACGTGGCAATCTGAAGGGAAACGCCCCAGTAATCGTGTGTGTACAAAGTGTTATTCATGATTAAAATGGGGTTTCAATTCCTAGTTCCCTACAAAAACCGGCAATGGTAGCATCTGTGTTTTTGCTTTCATGGGCTAAGGCTCGTAATTCTTGGGTTATGGCTTGTAGGTCTATGACATCTTCCTCCTCAAAGGTATCTACATAACGTGGAATGTTCAGGTTGTAATCGTTGGTTTCTAATTCGCTTAATAAAGCAACATGGCTGTATTTGTCTTCGGGCAAACGGTTTTCGTAGGTACTAATGATTTTGTCAATATCCTCGGTACGCAACACGTTTTGGGTTTTTACTTTCTCAAAATGTTGGCTGGCATCTATAAACAAAATGGTATCTGGATTGTCGCGTTTTTTCTTAAGGACCAAAATACAGGTTGGGATGCTGGTTCCGTAAAAAATATTGGCGGGTAAACCTATTACGGCATCAAGGTAGTTTTTCTCTTGGATCAAATACTGGCGAATGTGTCCTTCGGCACCACCACGAAACAAAACGCCGTGTGGCAAAACAATAGCCATGGTTCCGTTATCATCCAGCTGGTGCACCATGTGTTGTACAAAAGCAAAATCAGCTTTAGAGCTTGGGGCGAGTTTGCCATAGGCCGAGAAACGCTCATCGGTCATGTGCAGCGGACTCGCAGACCAGTTGGCTGAGAATGGCGGATTGGCTACGATGGCTTCAAAACGCAGATCATAATGTTGTGGGCGTTCTAGGGTATCTTCGTTTTTAATGTCAAAACGTTTGTAGTGTACATCGTGCATGATCATGTTCATGCGGCACAAGTTGTAGGTGGTAGGATTCATTTCCTGACCGTAAAAAGCGCTTACATCTTTTACTTCTTTGGCGACACGCAATAGCAAGGAACCCGAACCACAAGTAGGATCGTACACACTTTTTAGTTTGTCTTTACCAACGGTTACTAGTTGTGCCAAGATGCTGCTGACTTGTTGTGGCGTGTAGAATTCTCCCGCTTTCTTTCCGGCACCACTGGCAAACTGTCCTATTAAATATTCATAGGCATCGCCTAAAACATCACTATCGGTATTTTCTAAATCAAAGTCGATTTCGTCAAGGTGAATTAGGACTTTTACGATCAATTCGTTTTTATCGGCCTCGGACTTTCCTAGTTTGTGAGACGTTAAATCTAAGTCTGAGAACAAGTTTCCAAAATCTTCTTCGCTTTCAGATCCCATGGTACTTTGCTCAATGTGCGTGAGTACTTTGGCTAGATCGCCCAAGATGAAATTGTTTTTTCCGCCAGCGTTGCCTCTAGTTGCTAATTCTGAAAACAAATCGGCTGGCTCCAGGAAAAAGCCTAATTTGTCAATAGCGAGTTGTTTTATTTCTTGCATCAAGAGGGCTTCGTCAGGATGTCCTATTACTTCTTGAAAAGTCAAACCGTCGGGTTGCAGGATGGTGTTGGCGTACAAATCCATTTTAGTACTCAGGTACTTGTAGAAAATGAAACCTAATATGTAATCTCTAAAATCATCGGCATCCATTTTCCCACGAAGGGTATTTGCGATGTTCCACAGTTGTTGTTCTAATTTTTGTTTTTGTTCTGCTGCCATTAATGATATATAATCGTATTGTTTATGTAAATGTGAATATTTTTACTTAATTAATTTTATAATTAATTTCTTTGATCTCGGCTGTTGGTGTGTGCTACTTTTTTGATTGTAATTTGTGGTATTGTGGTACTACAACCAAAAGTACTTTTAGAAATTTAATTATGTAAGAAATTCACTTGGCTAAGATATTAAAAAATAAGAGAGAAAAATACAGAAATTTTTAAGGAAGCCCACAAAACAACCTCTTTTCAGTATAAAAATTAGACACACAGAGTTGATTAACGTGTTTTAAACCAATGTGAGTTATTGGAATTATTCTAAGATTGTATACCTGCCAGTTATCAGTACGGATTTATCTAGATCGCGATACATAGCTTATTATTGAAGGTTACATGCTCGTTAAAAGGCATAAATCAAGACCTTTAAAATTTACAAGTGATTGATTTTCAATTTTAATAAGGAAGGATTCGAACCTTCGACCGTCCCGATTAAAGATCGGGATGCCACAAGCAATAAAATGCTTTTCAAGGCAAAAAGCAATGTTTTGTAGCTTTCTGCTAGTTTGATGCCTGATCATAATAGCTAACGGGAAACCTTCAGGAGTTTCTTTCTCATTTAAAAAAAGTTTAATCTCAATTGTAATTTGCGTTTTTTTTGCGTTTTTGTGTCAAAATTTACAAAAATTTGGATGTCAAAGTAATGAATAACAAAGTACAAAAACTATTAAACGCAAAAAAACCCTTGATTTACAAGGGTTTTTGATGTGAAGGCAGAAGGATTCGAACCTTCGACCGCCTGCTTAGAAGGCAGGTGCTC
>CAXBGV010000187.1:0-5912 GCA_963975235.1 uncultured Flavobacterium sp.
AAGGTGATTAAGAAACCACCCGAAACGAAAATCCCAGCAAAAATATGCATGATAGGATTGTTATACATTTCGATTGAATTAGTAAAAAATAAAAAACCGTAAAAAAGAAACATTATACTTAATCCTACTGTAGTTTTAGAACGCTTGTTTCTCTTGATTAATTTAATATCGTTTTTTAAGAACGTTCCAATAGTTCCAAACTGGTTTAACCAGACGAGATCTTCGGTTTTGGCAACATCGTGCTTTTGAGAAAGTCCTGCATCGAGGTATAAATTCTTTTTGAAAAACTGATACGTTAAGTAATACATTGTTATTAATGCCAATACTGGAATGGCTGCTGCCCAATACGTATTGAAAAGCGCATCAAAAAATGGTGCCGTATAATCTGTAATATTAAAATAATCGTAGTAATGCAATGCCGCAAGTGATGCAGCCACTGCACCAAAAATAGCAAACAAGTTGTCCTTGTTACTTAATATAATATTGATGAAGTTGTTGAGATAAACTAACGACACTATGGCTATAAACCATAATATCACAGCAACAGGATCGTAACCTTGTACTATTAGCACCACGCTAAACGGAATTAGAAAAAAAGCATGAATGATATTGAAAAAAGACAAGGCTGTTTTTCCTAAGGAGAAATGCACGATTGTCGACTTTTTGATTGGGAAAACCAATAAAGGTCGAATGTTCATCACAGGGATCTTTTGAAGAAGCGACCTGAAAATTAAATCGACGATCAGGTAATAAATCATAAATTTATTAACCGTCGCTACCGGATCGAGGTTAGCTTTCTTTAAAATAAAAAAAACACCGATCCCTAAGAGTAGAAATATGATGATAAAATAAGCGGCTACAAAACCCATTAAGATTTTTAAAGCCAAATTAGTTGCGAAGGAAGCCGACCTTAAAAAGGCTTTCCACTCGAGGTAAAGGAATTTTTTAATCATGGTTTATTTGTTTTGGTTGTATTGTAAGTATACTAAAGTAGGAAAACGTTACAGCTTTTCTAGTTTATATTCAGGATAAGTGGCTAACAAATAACTCTCAGCCTTAGACGGTATAATCTTGAAAATAATAAAAAGAAATAGACCAAATGATACTAAAAAGAAGCTCAAGCCTATTAACCAGTAGTCATTACTAAACAACCTATCAGAATGATTAAATAATTGTGTTATCATATTAAAAGGTAGTATTATAATTCCAGCAAAATTCCCATAATGACTTATGATCTCCTCAAACAGCCAGCGTTTTTCTCCGCTTTGTTTTTTATTTTTTCTTGTTTGGTAGCCTTTGTAGATTTCGTAAAACATTCCTACTATCAATACGATATAAAAACCAAAGAATATATATTCCTTAACAGCACTCAATTGCAAAATTGTGAACAAGGTCAATGTCATCGCTACTGTCAAAATAATTTTTGGAATACTAAAAAAATCTTTGAAATGCTGCCAAACGATTGAATTGTATTTTTTACTCAAAGCTGCTTGTCGTTTTTCAACAACGTCCATAAAACCGAATACACCAAATTTCTTAAACTCAATATTTAAAGCAGCCTCAAAGGAAAGTGTCGGATTCTCTTGCCAATCAGTTTCTATAGCATTCGCTAGATGGTCTACAAGCTCTGATTGCAGGTCATACCATTCGACATAATGCTGGCGCGTAAAAGTGAATAGTTGGTCTATTTGTGAGGTGGTTAATTTCATTGTTTTGTTTTATGAAAATTGGTATTGTTTTTTATTTTACTTCGTGTATTTTTTGTCATGTTGAGGAACGAAGCATCTATGCTTGTTGCTCCAATTAATTATTCCAATTTAGTCAACTTATAAGTACTATATCCCTTTATTTATTTGCGAAATTTGAGGAGATGCTTCGTTACTCAGCAGGACAAATTTGTGTTGTGATAATGGTATTTAAGTAGTATCGTATTATTTTGATTTTCTTATTCTTTATATCCAAAGTAGTGACTTTGACATGCTAAGGAACGAAGCGTCTCCGCTCTATTGTTTAATTAATTGGGTAAAAAATAATTCAGGCCAGAACCGGATTTCTAAATTAGTTTACAATGCTTCTTTATTATTAATTGCTTAATTTGTTTAGATGCTTCGTTCCTCAGCATGACAAATTTATGTTGCCATAGTTGTATTCTAGTTTGTTTTATTTTCTTTTAGTTTTTTAATTCTCTCCATTCTATGCTTTGTCTTTGTCATGCTGAGGAACGAAGTATCACTGCTTTCACTCTTACTCAAACAAGTGATTAAGAAAACGCAACTCAGGATTTATTGCTTTTATTAATGCTATCTTTTTGTCTCTTTTCCATCCTTTAATTTCTTTCTCTTTAGCAATTGCTAACTGTATCCATGTGAATTTTTCATAATACAATACAAAATGAACGTTATATTTTGCTGTAAACGATTCAGGATTCAAGGATTCTTTATGCTGTTTTAGCCTTATTCTTAAATTATTTGTTACACCCGTGTACAAAACTGTTTTTGCTTTGTTGGTGAGAATGTAAACATAATAGGTATGATGCCCTTCCTGAAATTCTATCATACTATTTAGTTTATTATTAATTGCCTTTTTTGTTGAGATGCTTTATTATTCCAGTAAATGTTTAAAAAAATCCTGCTATTATTGCATTTCTAGATTATCTGCATCGTTAGTTTATGTTGCTCTTTTGTGACTAATTACGTCTTTTGTTGAGATGCTTCGTTCCTCAGCATGACAAATTAGTGCTATGAAAGTTGGTATTGTTTTTTGATATCTAAAACTAATTTGTTTGTTAGGTGCCTTCCTGTATAAACTAGTAAAAATCCCAATACCACCGCGCAACAAAAAGGAACAAATAGTAAATGATTAGTTTCAAAATTTTCTCTAAATTCTTTAGCCAATATAAATGGATAAAATGATAACATCAGTGCGCTATTGTTCATTATATATGCTGATTCAAGTGCTAAAAATCTTTTGCCGTCTATTTTTTTAAATCGATACCAATTTAAAATTGAAAGTAGCGATAAACTCATTAAGGTCCCAAATAAAATTCTTACGTAAACTGTAATATTATCAAAATAAAAAGCACCTTGATAAATTAAATATACCGCTAGAATACTTGCAATTATTTTAGGAAACTTTAAGTAGGACGCAATCATTTTCCACTGTGCACTTCTATACTCCTTTTTTAAAATTTGCATTCGTTCTTTTTCAATAGCTTTAAAACCATTTCTGCCAAATTTATCCTCAGCATAGTGTTTTACTTGATGAAAAGTTAAGTCAGGGTCTTTAGCCCAAAACTCCTCCATACTAGTTACCATATGATCTGTCAATTCTACTTGCAATTCATACCATAAAATATCTTTCGATTCAATGTAGTCTGAGACGTATTCTATTTGTTGGTTGGTTAATTTCATTCTATAAAAATAAATGAGTTGGTATTGTTTAATATAATTCTTCGTGTCTTTTTTGTCATGCTGAGGAACGAAGCATCGCTGCTATATTATTCCCGTAAATATTTATAAAAATCCTGCTATTATTGCAATTCTAAATTATCTGTACCGTTAGTACATATTGCTCTTTTGTGACTAATTATGTGTTTTATTGAGATGCTTCGTTCCTCAGCATGACAAATTTGTGTTGTGATAATTGTATTTTAGTATGTATCGAATTCTTTTTATTTTCTTATCCTGTATATCCTATGCAGTGCCTTTGTCATGCTGAGGAACGAAGCATCTCTGCTTTATTATTCCCGTAAATATTTTAAAAAAATCCTGCTATTATTGCATTTCTACATTATTTGCATCGTTAGTACATATTGCTCTTTTGTGACTAATTGCTTAATTTGTTTAGATGCTTCGTTCCTCAGCATGACAAATTAGTGTTGTGAAAGTTGGTATTGTTTTTTAATAGTATTGATTGATTGCTTTTGAAGATAAGTGGCACTCACAACAAATAAAATCCCGAGTGTCCAAATCAAACAAAAAACTAGAACTACTAATGGGTATTGATTTATTTCCTCTTTAAATGGAGGGACAAGACAAGTTGCTAATTGGGGAACTCCCATTAATACTAACCAAGGTTGCAATGTTTCGTTAGCCAGAAAACGTTTGCCTTGAATCTTACGGTTTTTGTAAAATAAACAAATCATTGGAATGGCCAAAATGTATAAAGAACCGACTAATACTGCTACATAATTAAAAGGATTTTCATAATAAAACGATAATGTAAAACTTATAAAAACAAGTAAAATACAAACAACGATTTTAGGGAAAGTTAAGTAGTTCCCAACCATATTTCGTTGTTCTTTATGAAATTCTTCTACAAGAACTTGTTTACGTTCCTTTTCAATTGCTTTTAATTCTGGTTTAGTAAATTTCTTAAAAGTATTGTCTTTCACTTGATCAAAAGTTAACTCAGGGTTTTGTTTCCAAAATTCCTCCATACTTGTGATCATGTGATCTGTAAGTTCTACTTGTAACTCGTACCACTTGATATCTTTCGATTCACTGTAGTCTGAGATGCACTCTATTTGTTCGGTTGTTAGTTTCATGCTAATTTCAATTTTTTTTCAAATCTTAGGTGTTGGAAAGCCACATTCAAGTAGAAGAATGGAACGAGTAAAAAAATGATAGGACCTAAAGTACTCATAAAATGATAATCTGTAAAAGTTGTATATCCTTTAAATTCAAATATACCCGTTGCAATTGCAGCTAAATTGATAATTTGAATAATACCATTGCGATTAAATAATAAACTATACGTTGATTTTTGTTTGGATTGCCAAAGCCTGTATTTAAAGTAGATAAGCATTAGAATCCCAATTACGCCAGCGGCTTGTAGAACAGTGTTTAATATTAAAACAACCTCATACTGAGGATAGCTTTTAAATAGTAAAGTTACTAAGGCTGCACTGACTATTCCAAAACCGAAGGCCATCAAAAAAATACGCTTTATCATCTGTAAAGATTTTTGAATAATAATTTTCGGAACAGACTTACCTCCGTTAATCCAAAAAGAAGTACTAGCGTGTAACTGCTCTTCCCAATTTGAGAATGCTGTTTGTAAGGCGTCTTCAAATTGTTTTTCTTTATCATCCATTGCTTGCTCAATTTCTGAAGCGATGTGATCTAGTAGTTCTAGTTTAACATCATCGTAGACCAATCCATTTAAAACTAGGGTTTCGTTTATTTGGGCTATTTGTCCTGTTGTTAGTTTCAAAATTAAATACGAGTTAATCTCTTTTCGAATTGAAAATGCTTTAATGCTAAACTTGAGGTAAATAAAAGATGGATTACCATAAAAGCACCTGTGAAAACTAGCATAATTTGACCTATCGTACCTTCTGGAGTCTTAATAAAACAAAAGGGGTAAATCCAAGATATGTAGATTGCAACCTTATTTTTATGGTGAGAATAAAAAGACAAGTTAACTTTTGAATTCCAAATTAAAATAGTGTTGATAATCAATAATAAATATCCTATGATGAATACAAATCGAAATCCAAATTGAAAATAATAAGTAAGTAATTTTGCATTAAAGAAATTTGAAAAAACTAAAAAAGTAGACAACAAAAATAAACTTACTAAAAGGTTTATAAACATTTGTTTTTTTATTACTCTTACTTTCTTGTCTAAAACTATTTTGGGATATTTAACGCTTAGTCCTGTAAAAATTGAGCTTCCTGATTTTAAATCATCAGACCAACTATTTAGTGATTTTTTCAAATTTTCATCAAAAGAAAGTGTGTTTTTATTCATCAACACTTGTATTTCAGTAGCGATATGATCTAAAACTTCCATCTTTATATCATCGTACACGATACCATTTAAAATTAGCGTCTCTTCTATTTGGTCTATTTGTTCGGTGGTTAATTGCATGTTCTAAAAATTAAAATTCTAAACTCGGTTTTGGGTTCA
>CAXBGV010000188.1:0-5894 GCA_963975235.1 uncultured Flavobacterium sp.
CAACAACGGTGCAGCAGTAGAAACCACCATGACACATGCAGCCGTTTTATTTGTAAAAAACAGTCCCAATACAGTTACATCAGAGCAACTTGTTCAAATTAATCCGACCACTCACGGATTAAATACCTCCGATACCGAGATTTTAACAAATGTAACCCTATTTGATGACACGTTTAGTAATGGCGGAATGACATATGGCCAACCTAGTCATACAAACGCTAATTTTTATGAAATCCCAACAGCTGGCAACGGTACAGTTACTATAACCAACATTACTATTGACTACGTGAACAGAACAGGAACTATAGCTTGCACGTATCAATTAACCGCTAGCTCCGGAGAAAATATCACAGGTAATTACTCGGGAACTTTTGGCTTACTTAGCGGATACTAAAGAACAGCCATTCAATAGTTATAAAGCTAAAAAAAATCTATCAACAAAAAAAACCGCTGATCCAATGCAATCAGCGGTTTTTTCTATGTTTACAACTTAAAGTACATGACATTTATACTTTACAAACAATATAATTACATTAACTATATTTATTCCTAAACCATACTTTTTGCCATTCTCTCTTTAAGATCAAAAATGAAACTTGCTCAGCCAGCACGACAAGATCATATCCGTCTAGTTTTTTTATCTCCTCTTCGGATACGTCTATGATATACAATAGGTTTAGGTACTCTGCAAACTTATACTGAATAAGTCGGTAAATTTTTTCGTGTAGTTGAACTTTGAGCTCGTCAGGAGTTACGCTTTTGGGAAAATCTATACCCTCATTTGCAAGATTAAAATCCTTATTTATTTGAGCAACGAGCTTTGCGTATAATGACTCACTTTGAGCTTCAACAAATAGTAAGTCGGCATTTTTAGGAGCTATAAACATCAGCAACAAATGTATTAAAGGAGATAAATGAAGACTACTTAAGCTTTTCGACCCATCAAATTTTCACCAAAAGATTTCAAAACCTCTTTTTTTGCAGCGTCTAAATTCATTTTATCCAGCGTATCAAAAGCCTTAAAAGTAAAATCTTGTATAGCATCCTGAGTTGCTTGCGCTCCCCCAGACACATTAAATATCTCTTTCACAGCAATAATTTTAGCGTCAATATCTGCTTCTGGATTAGTAAACCAACCCTTGAGCTCAGCAGCCTGACTAGGAGTCGAGAACTCCATTGCTTTCAAGTATAAATATGTTTTTTTGTTCTCAATAATATCTCCACCTACCTGTTTACCAAAAGTTTCAGGATCACCAAAAGCATCTAAATAATCGTCTTGCAACTGAAAAGCCAATCCTAAATTCAATCCAAAATCATAAATCAATTTTGCATTATCCTTTGAACTTTGTGCTATAATAGCACCCATTTTCATCGCAGCAGCCACTAAAACTGCTGTTTTATATTCGATCATTTTTAAATACTCTGGAATAGTAACATCGTCTCTAACCTCAAAATCAACATCCCATTGCTGTCCTTCACAGACTTGCAAGGCGGTTTTACTAAAAAGCTTTGCCAACTTTCTAAAAATTTTGGGCTGGTAATTTTCAAAGTACTGATAAGCCAGAATAAGCATCGCATCCCCAGATAAAATTCCAGTATTCAAATCCCATTTTTCATGAACAGTTGTATGACCACGGCGCAAAGGCGCAGCATCCATAATATCGTCGTGTACCAATGAAAAGTTATGAAAAACCTCTACTGCTAGTGCAGCTGGCAGTGCTTTTCTATAATCAGTTTCAAAAATTTCTGCTGTCATCAAAGTCAAAACAGGACGAATCCTTTTTCCTCCTAGGCCTAAAATATAATGAATGGGCTCGTACAAATTTCTAGGCTCCTTCATTTTGCACTCGGACTCTAGATATTCTGAAACATATTCTTGATACTGAAAAATGGTATGCATGTGATAATTTTTTGGCTAATTTAATGCATTCAAATTGCATTACAAACTCCGACATCGACGGAAATGTTAAAAAAACCTTAAATGAATCGGAAACTATTTTGGTATTCAAAGTTTCCGTCTTATCTTTGCGCCCTGATAAAAGACTTAAAAGTAGTTAATTTATTCATTTTCAGAGTTTTTAAAAACAAACTAACAGTACAATCGATTATGACAACAACATGGACTGTAGATTCCAACCAATCTGATGTTCTTATTAAAATGAGACATTCGATAATTGCTTACATCGCTGGAACGGTCAACAAGTTTTCGGGCAGTATCGATATTGATAACAACCAAATTAAGGACGCAAAAATCGACTTTAAATTAGACGTAAATAACACTAATAATAAAATAGAACTGATAGATACAAGCATTAAGTTAAACGACTTATTCGACATTCATCAATACCCTATAATCAGCTTTAAATCAATATCTTTTGAAAAAGTAAATAGTGATATCAATTTTTTAAAAGGTTATTTAACGATCAAAAACATAACAAAACTAATCGAGCTTGATGCTGCTTTTTTAGGTATTAACAACTATGACGGGGTAAACAAAGCGTCCTTTGAAGTCGTTGGTCAAATAAACAGAGATGACTTTGGATTAAGCTACAATACCTTTGCTCAAACAGGCGGAATTGCTGTAGGACAACACATAAATCTAATAGCAAATTTAGAATTTACCTCCTAGTTAGTCCTAGATTACTATTATGTTAAGTTTAAAGCAAAACAACAAGAAACTTTTAGCGTACTCTAAGTTCCTACTATATTTGCACAAAAACAATACAATTTTAACCAACAATAAAGGGTTACTGACAAAATGAAAGAGAAAATAATATCAAAAGCGAAAGACATGTTCATAAGCCTAGGCTTTAAGAGCATTACGATGGACGATATTGCATGCGAAATGTGTATTTCAAAAAAAACAATTTACAAGTATTTTGCTAATAAAGAAATACTAGTTGAAGAAAGCACAAAATTGGTCCATGAACAAGTAGAAGAGACTATGCATAATATTGCAGCAAAAAAATTCAATGCGATCGAAGAAAACTTTCAGTTGAAAAGAACTTTTAAGGAAATTTTTAAATCGGCAGACACTTCTCCCATATATCAATTAAAAAAGCACTACCCGGAAATATATTCCAAAGCAATAAACAATCAAATAGAGATTTGTCAGCATTTTTTTAGACAAAACATCGAAAAAGGAATCACAGAGGGCTTTTACAGAAAAGATATCAATATCGAAAATTATGTGACTTTCTATTACACCTTAATTTTTAGTATTAACGAAACTGTAAGCTCAGAGCGCGAAGCCTACAAGATGGAAACAGAAGCACTAGAATACCACACAAGAGCTATGGCAACAGCAGCAGGAATAATTGAATTAGAAAAAAACCTATCAAATCTTAACTAAAATGAACAAACTAATAGTAGTAGCTGTCCTCCTTTTTACTTTTACAAGTAACGCACAGGATCAACAATCGCTAACCCTGAAGGACGCGATAAAGTATGCTTTAGAAAATAAGGCAGAAGCTAAAAAAGCAAGGTTAAAAATAGAAAATAGCGAATACCAGATACAAGAGGTTCGCTCAAGAGCTTTACCGCAAATAGCAGCTAACGGAAGCTTAAATTACAATCCAATTATACAAACTACCGTAATAGATGGTGCAGGTTTTGGCGCTCCAGGAACAACAATTCAGGCTGCTTTTGGACAAACTTGGACTTCTACAGCAGGAGTATCGCTGACACAAGCCCTTTTTGACCAATCTGTTTTTACAGGTTTAAAAGCAGCAAAAACTACTCGCGAATTTTATCAAATAAACGATCAGTTAACTGAAGAACAAGTTATTGAAAAGGTCGCAAACAATTACTATCAAGTATATGTGCTGCGTCAAAAATTAGTTTTAGCAGAGAGCAACTTAACTACCACAACTAAAGTACGCGATATTGTAAAAGGACAATTTGATAATGGCCTTGCAAAGCGAATTGACTTAGACCGAATGAATGTTAACCTATCCAACATTAACACACAAAAGCAACAAATAATTAACACTGTACAACTACAAGAAAACGCTTTAAAATTCTATATGGGAATGGCGATTGACACTCCTATAAATATCCCTCAATCACAATTTGAAGTGAGTCCAGCCGCATTTACAGATGTACCCAACATTGCCAACCGCAGCGAATACTTATTGATCAAAAAACAAGAGGAATTGCTAGTATTGCAAAAAAAATCGATTGTTGCGGGATACTACCCTACCCTTTCATTAGCTGCTAGTTACAACTACATAGGTCAAGGTCCTAATATGCCTTGGTTTGCAAAACCGTCGGATGGTGTGTATTGGTCTGATTTTGCCGCGATAGGATTAAATCTTAGAGTTCCTATTTTCTCAGGATTTGGAACAAGAGCGAGAGTAAGACAAGCAGATGTGGCTTTACGAACTATAGAAGAGGACATTAAAGATACTACACTAGCTTTAGATCTTGATTTCAAAAACGCATCTACTCAAATTGAAAACAGCTTGATCACACTGAAAAACCAAAAAGAAAATATGAAATTGGCTGATGAAATCCTAAAAAACATCAACAACAATTATTTACAAGGGCTTGCTTCATTAACAGACTTACTTGATGCTGAAAACGCTTCAACTCAAGCTCAAAACAATTACACTGCTGCAATTTTAGATTACAAACTAGCAGAAATTAAATTAATCAAATCAAAAGGACAACTAAGAACACTTATCAATAACTAAAATGAAAAAAAATATTACTATCAGACTCGTAATTATTGCTGCACTAGCTTTAATCGCTTTTATTTTAATGAAAAACAAAGAGGCTAACGAGGAAAAAATTGCAATTGTTGCTGAAAAAAATGCGAGTGTCTCTGTCAAAGTGGCTAGCGTAAAAACAGAAGATGTTAACTTAGATTTTGTTGCCAACGGTAACTTTGAACCAAAACAAGAGCTTACGTTTTCAGCAGAAAAATCTGGAAAAGTAATTTCTGTACTTGCCAAAGAGGGAGACCGCGTAAGCGTTGGGCAAACCTTAGCAATCATGCGAGGCGATGCCATTAACATTAATGCTCAGGCTGCAGAAGCGGGCTACTTGAATGCCAAATCAGATTACAATCGATTTGAAAACGCCTATAAAACAGGTGGCGTTACCAAACAACAATTAGACCAAGCAAAAGTGGCTTTAACAAATGCTGATGCCAATTACAGACAAGCTAAATTAAACGTAGGCGATACTAGAATTAAAGCCCCAATTAGCGGAATCATCAACAAACGTTTTATCGAGCCAGGATCGATGCTTACAGCGATGCCCGCTACTCAACTATTCGAAATAGTCAATGTAAACCCCTTAAAACTTACTGTTTATGTAAACGAGTCGCAAGTCGCTACTTTAAAAACAGGAACTGCAGTTGTAGTAACTTCTAGCGTTTACGCTAACCAAGAGTTTAAAGGCAAAATTTCGTTTATAGCAGCCAAATCAGACAGTAGTTTAAACTTTCCAGTAGAAATTGAAATTTCAAACAATGTTAATAACGATTTAAAAGCAGGTATGTATGGAACTGCTTTGTTCAAATCTGCGCAACAAAAACAAACAATGACTGTCATTCCAAGGAATGCATTTGTTGGAAGCGTTAGTAGCAATCAGGTATTTGTTGTTGAAAACGGCAAAGCGGTATTAAAAACAGTTACTGCAGGTAGAATTTTGGGTGATAAAGTTGAAATTTTAGGGGGTTTGTCTGATGGAGAACAAGTTATAACAACAGGACAAATCAATTTACAAAACGGTAACACAGTAGAGATCATTAAATAGAAAGTGACTAGTGATTTGTCATTCGTAATTCGCTATGAAGTAAAAATAGCACTAATGACTTTTCAATACTTACTAATTACTCTTAAATAAAATATATGAAATTAGCAGAAATATCCATAAAACGTCCCTCG
>CAXBGV010000189.1:0-5859 GCA_963975235.1 uncultured Flavobacterium sp.
CAGATTGCTGATCAGATACAAAATAACAAATCATCTTACCTTGCTTCATTACCAGTTTTTCGATTCCGATTCCGGTTGCAATCCATTTAATTCGAATACTGTTCATCAGCGCGATAGCTCGCGGTGGCATAGGCCCAAAACGATCTATTAGTTTATCTTGAAAAACCATCAATTCTTCCTCGTTTTTAACCGCACCCAATTCGTTGTACAAACTCAATCGTTCGCTAATATTGTTAATGTATTCATCTGAGAATAACAACTCAAAATCAGTGTCTATTTGCAAGTCTTTTACATATTCCTTGGTCTCGATATTATTTTCTTCAGGGTATAAATCTTTGAATTCATTCTCTTTCAATTCTTCTATGGCCTCGTTCATGATTTTTTGATAGGTATCAAATCCTATTTCGTTGATAAAACCCGATTGCTCACCACCTAACAAATCTCCTGCACCACGAATCTCTAAATCTTTCATGGCGATGTTAAATCCGCTGCCCAACTCACTAAATTGTTCCAGCGCTTGAATTCGTTTTCTGGCATCCTCTGTCATAGCTGAATAAGGCGGACAGATGAAATAACAGAATGCTTTTTTATTGCTTCGACCCACACGTCCTCGCATTTGATGCAAATCAGACAACCCGAAATTATTGGCGTTATTGATAAAAATAGTATTGGCATTCGGCACATCAAGACCACTCTCGATAATGGTTGTCGCAATCAAAACATCAAACTCACCATTCATAAAAGCCAGCATCAATTCCTCTAGTTTTTTCCCGTCCATTTGTCCGTGACCAATACCAACTCTCGCATTTGGAACCAAACGCTGAATCATACCCGCAATTTCTTTGATATTCTCAATACGATTATTAATGAAAAATACCTGTCCGTTACGCTGAATCTCATACGAAATCGCATCGCGAATTAGCTCTTCACTAAAACCTACTACATTGGTTTCAATAGGATAGCGATTAGGCGGTGGCGTTGTGATTACTGATAAATCTCGTGCAGCCATCAATGAAAACTGTAAGGTTCTAGGGATAGGCGTTGCTGTCAGTGTCAACGTATCTACATTAGCAGCGATAGTTTTTAATTTATCTTTTACGTTTACACCAAATTTTTGCTCCTCATCTACTATCAGTAAACCCAAATCTTTAAAAACTACATTTTTATTCACCAATTGGTGCGTACCTATGACAATATCTAACTTTCCTTCAGCTAATAACTTAAGTGTTTCTGCTTTTTGTTTGGCTGTTCTAAAACGGTTTAAATACCCAATAGAAACCGGCATATCCTTTAAACGCTCTGTAAAAGTACGGTAATGCTGATACGCTAAAATTGTTGTAGGAACTAGAATCGCAACTTGCTTACTATTATCAACCGCTTTGAATGCAGCACGAATCGCAACTTCTGTTTTTCCAAAACCTACATCGCCACAAACTAGTCGATCCATTGGTCGGTTGCTCTCCATATCGGCTTTGACCTCAGCCGTAGATTTCATCTGATCTGGCGTATCTTCGTAAATAAACGAGCTTTCTAATTCGTTTTGCAGGTAGCTATCGGGTGCAAATTGAAAGCCTTTGTCTAGTCGTCGCTTCGCATACAGCTGAATCAAATTGAATGCTATGTGCTTGACTCTTGCCTTGGTTTTTTGTTTTAAAACCTTCCACGCATTCGATCCTAATTTATAAATTTTAGGCGGCGTACCGTCTTTACCGTTGTATTTTGAAATTTTGTGTAGTGAATGAATACTCACATACACAATGTCATTATCAGCATAGACTAGCTTGATGGCTTCCTGTGTTTTGTTTTCTACTTGAATTTTTTGCAATCCACCAAAACGTCCAATACCGTGGTCAATATGAGTCACATAATCTCCTACGGATAAAGTCGTTAATTCTTTTAAAGTAATATTCTGTTTTTTTGAATAGCCGTTTTTGATATTAAACTTATGGTAGCGTTCAAAAATTTGGTGATCGGTATAACAAATAACTTGGTTTTCTTCGTCAATAAAACCTTGGTACAAGGGCATTACGATTGTATGATACTGCTTGCGTACATTCTCTGAATTGGCTTCGTCCAAAGTTTCAAAAATATCATGAAAGCGCTTTGCCTGAGCTTCATTAGAACAAAATAAATAATTCTTGTAGCCGTTAAAATGATTCTCACTCAAATTATTTAGCAACAAATCAAATTGTTTGTTAAAAGACGGTTGCGGCTGCACATGAAACTCAAACTTTTTGGTTGTTCGAAAGATTGCTTTTGAACCAAGTTCAACCACCGAGAAATCTAAAGCTCTTTTTATAAAACTAGCTTGATTCAAAAACAATTGTTCTGGAGTAGCATGCTTAATATCTTTGGATAATTTCTCAAAAGCTTCTTCAGCTTTTACAAATTGCTTGTCTAATTGCAAAAATAAATCCTCCGTGTTTTGGATAAAAATCACTGTTTTCTCGGAAATATAATCTAAGAAAGACTCTCTGTTTTCTTGAAAAACTTTGTTTTCGACATTAGGGATAATGGTAATCTTTTTTTGTTTTTCGATCGACAATTGTGTTGCCACATCAAACGATCGAATACTTTCGACTTCATCACCAAAAAACTCGATTCGGTACGGATTATCATTCGAAAATGAAAAGACATCTACGATTCCGCCTCGAACAGAAAATTCACCTGGCTCCGTGATAAAATCCACTCTTTTAAATTCGTATTCAAATAAAACTTCGTTGATAAAATCTATCGAAATCTTATCGCCTACAGTAACTTTTAGTGTGTTTTTATCTAAATCCTTTCGTGTAACCACCTTTTCAAACAAGGCTTCGGGATAGCTAACAATAACCGCAGGTTTTTTACGCGAATTAATGCGGTTTAATACTTCGGCACGTAGCAAAACATTAGCATTGTCAGTTTCTTCAATTTGGTACGGACGACGAAAAGAGCCCGGATAAAACAAAACATCTTGTTCCCCTATCAATTGCTCAAGATCATTGAGGTAATAAGCTGCTTCCTCTTTATTGTTTAAAACAATCAAAAAAGGATGTTCGGCTTTTTTAAAAAGCGATTGAATTACAATTGAAATCGACGAGCCTATTAAACCATCTAAATGTAATTTTACGGGATTTTGCTCCTGCAAACGATCTACAATCTGTTGGATTTTAGGAGAACTATCAAAAATTTTAAAAAGGGCAGCTTTACTCAACTCTTGGTGTGTTTGGGTCTATAAGTGGTTGTGGGAGAATCGCTCTAGAAGGATCCATCATTTTTATTAATTCAGATTCACCTTGTTCAACAGGAATTTTACTTTTTTCGACAATATTATCCATTTGTCTTTGAAGAGAAGCTAGTTCTTTATTGATTTCAGTGATCGCAACTACAACTTTATCGTCAGGAATATTATCAAGATGAATGTATAAATCAAGCATACGAACTTTAGTAATCAATACTGAAATTCTGCTTTTAATTTGCGGCACATCATATTGCGAAGGAATATTTTCTTTAAGTGCCAATGCTTTTTTAGAAATGGAAGTCGCCTTTTGCTGAAAAGCACCTATCGTTTTCTTAGGTTTTTGAGCCAACTCTGCGATAAACAAACGCAACTCAGACCAGGTGGCCACACTAGCTTCGGCCGTTTCGTTTATAGGCGTATCATAAAAAACCCATCCTTTATTGATATTCGAAAAAATGACTTCCTTTTTTTTGGCGTCTTTTTCGTTTTCGGCATCCCGCTTTTGGTTGTCATCCTTGCACGAAGCAAGTAGAACAAAAAGAAAAAGGAAGTAGGATAATTTAAATTTCATCGTATTTTCGTTAAAGCACAAAGTTACAAAGTAAATTTATAATTACAGATTGGAAAACACGAAATACCAATCAATTCTAATCCCTGCATTTTTAGCACCATATCTGTAAAAAATCAAAAAGAAAACAAACATTTTAAGCTTTTACATGTACAATTAGCAAACCCGATTGCAAGTGCTCCAGATATATACGAAAACGTTATCTTAGCCACTTAAAATTCAATCAAAAAATGAGTACAAAAATCTTAATCATAGGTGCTTGTGGACAAATAGGTACCGAGTTAACGCATTCACTAAGAAAAATTTACGGAACCGATAATGTAATCGCTTCGGATATTCGTAAATTAAATATCGATGTGGTTAATGCCGGACCCTTTGAAGTAATTAATGCTTTAGATTTCAATCAAATTGAGCATTTAGTAGAAGTACATCAAATTACTGATGTGTACTTGATGGCTGCTTTACTATCAGCAACTGCAGAGAAAAATCCAGCTTTTGCTTGGGATTTAAATATGAACTCCTTGTTTCACGTTTTGAATTTGGCGAAAGCCGGAAAGATCAAAAAAATATTTTGGCCGTCGAGTATTGCCGTTTTTGGTCCTACAACCCCAAAAGAAAACACACCACAATACACCATCATGGAGCCGTCTACTGTATACGGAATTAGTAAACAAGCAGGCGAAAGATGGTGCGAGTACTACCACAATATCTTTGGCGTCGATGTGCGCAGCATACGCTATCCTGGCTTAATTAGTTGGTCATCGCCTCCTGGAGGTGGTACTACAGATTATGCTGTGGATATTTTTCACAAAGCACTAGCCGATAAAAAATACGAGTGTTTCCTATCATCAGAAACTAAAATGCCAATGATGTACATGGATGATGCTATTGCAGCAACCATTAAAATCATGCAAGCTCCAATAGAAGAAATTAAAATTAGATCTTCGTACAACCTCGCCGCTATGAGCTTTACACCAACGGAGATTGCTGCCGAAATCACCAAGCATATTCCTGAATTTACGATTACCTATGAACCTGACTTTCGTCAAAAAATTGCTGACAGCTGGCCTGCAAGCATTGATGACAGTAACGCTAGAACTGATTGGGGATGGAAACATCAATATGATTTAGAGAGCATGACTAAAGATATGCTAGAGCATTTGAAATAGTTGTCTTAAAACAGAGCTAAAAAAAGTCTAATGTGAAAATTAGACTTTTTTTGATTTTAGTGGGGATCAAATTATAGTTGCTCTTTTATTATTAGGCTAAAACATACTGCTCTTTCGATTTTAAAAAGTTGAATATATCCAATCAACTTCATACTTTAGCAGTGTATTTTGATTCGTTTTTTCTAATACAAATATTTTAAAGTAACGACTAAAATCAGTTACAGGATAAGGAATGGGAGTTTTTAGTTTCAATTTTTTCTCTTCTAATTGCTTTTTTTCTTTATAAAACTGATATGCTTTTTCTTGTAAGTCCTTTGATTCACTTATTGTAAATTTCGCTTGATTAGTCGTACAATCTTCCAATTTGTTGATTTTGGAATCAAAAATAAGCGTTTCTCCTCCCATATAAAAATAGGTTTTATTATCAACTTCTTTTTTAATATCTCCTGCAGCACTATCAAAAAGCACATATTTCACGGGTTTCTTATACTTATTTCCTTCTTTATAAAAGTTGAAAAAATCACTTTCTTTGGTTTGCCCAAATATGGAAAATGAGAGATAAAAAACTACACCACTAAATATTTTTTTCATGATTACATACAGTTTGATGGTCCAATATAAAAATTATCATTAATTAAACCATTACTAAATAGTTTATTGCCTGGGGTTAAACTGTTTGTTTTCCTAATTGTTGTGATACCACATTTTCCTGTAGAACCGCAAGTTTTATTATCTTTTATTAGACTTATAAAGTGAGAATAACCTAATCCACCGTAAGTATTGGAAACAATTAAATCAGTAAGAGAATTAGAGCAACTTTACCTTATCGAGGCAAATTAATCATCAATAACTATAGTTGCATTTACATTAATAAATTCATAATCATTTTAAATTAAAAATAA
>CAXBGV010000190.1:0-5848 GCA_963975235.1 uncultured Flavobacterium sp.
ATTTCAAAAATGAATTCATCCTTTTGGCTTTCTTAAAACTAAGAAAACAAGATTTCGAAGGTGCAAAAAAGTGGTTATCTTTTATTAAAAAACCAGAGACAGCATTAGTTCGTAAGCAACAGGGATACTATAACTACTTACACGGGATCATGCTATCACAAACAAATATTAACCAAGCAGAGAAATACTTTAAAAAAGCAATTGAATTAGGACTCTCAATGGATATGGACTTAGCAGTAGCGAAACTAAACCTTGCAGGTGTTGCGATGTCAAGAAGAAGAAAATTAGAAGCAACAACCTTACTTAATGAGGCTAAAAAACTTGACAAACAAAATATGTTGAAAGAGCAAATCACAATGATGAAAGATCAAATGAAAAAAATATAAAGATAAAAGGGCAAAATGATATCATTTTGCCCTTTTTAATTAAATCAGTACTCCTTAATTTATACCTCCACATCTAGTTTTACGTTTTACCTAAAGGAATTTCGATCTCATATTTTTTTCGGTCCGAATTCTCTAATTTCACACTGCGCAACCAAGGATTATATATTTTTAATATTTTATAATTAGTCCCTTGCTTTTTAGCAAACGTTACCAAATTATCGATCGACTCATTGACCACTACTTTTTTTGTAGCAATTATTTTATATTTCTCTTTTGCATCTATTTCGAAACCAAATTTTATAGGAGCTTCCATAATCTCCTTTAAGGCCATGATTCTAAACAGGTAACGTCCTGTTTCTTCATTCATATACAAGTCGTAATAACTTGTTTCCTTTTGAAAGTTAAGCAAGTTTTGCACTCCTACTAAACCTCTATTGTATGAGGCAGCTGCTAAGGTCCAAGATCCAAATTTAGCTTTTGCATTCAGTAAAAAATCACAAGCTGCTTGTGTAGATTTTGCCAAATGGTATCTTTCATCGACAGTAGCACTAACCTCTAGCCCCATATCCTTTGCCGTTTCAGGCATGAATTGCCAAACTCCTCTTGCTCCTGCCTTTGACACTACATTGACTAACCCACTTTCGATCACGGCCAAATACTTAAAATCATCGGGTACACCATTTTTTTTCAGAATTGGCTCAATAATAGGGAACGATCTATTGGCTCTTTTTATCGCAAGAGTTGTGTAAGAATGGTAATTCATATTAACGATCAATTCTCTATCCAGTCGTTCCTTTACATCTTCAATTTCTAATGGCGCTTGTTCACCAGCAAAATTAATTTTTTGAGGAAAATAATTAACTGATTTCTCTTTCTTCACTTCCACCACTTCTTTTTCAATATCCTTACAAGAAACCGCACAAATAAAAAGCACACTAATCATAATTACACTACTTTTTATTTTATTGTATTTTTCTATCATATCATTTTATAACTATCGTTCTCTATTTAATATTAACTCAAGATAATCTCTGGCAAGTGGGCATTAAGCCATTTGTATTTACTTAAAATCAAAATATGTGTCGCTCCTTTGACAATTGTACATTGTTTGATATTTTTTATAGGAAAAACATCATCAAGATCTCCATGAATATGAATCACACTCTCATCAATTGCTGTTCGATCCCACAAAATGACTTTTTCTACTGCCCATTCTAAATAACCGATATCTTTCACCGACAAAAACTTCTCGTATAACTTTAGCTTCTGATTGATTTTTTCTCCAAAAGAGAACTTAGCCAAGTTCTCTAAGTTGAGAATTAAATTCATTGGAATCAATTTGTAGGCCTTCGTTGTTTTGGCTAATTTTAACCTGCGAGGAAATTCAGTATTACTTTTGACACTACTAATAATTATCACTTTCTTTGTTTGAATATGCGCTGCTATTTCTTGGACTAAAATACCACCAAACGACACACCAACTAAAACAGGCATTTTGTGAGTGATTTTATCTGCAATTCTTTTTGCATAATCACCCAGCGATTCCTTTGGTAAAGGAATTTCCCATTCTAACAAATGCATCTCGAATAGCTCATCCGAAAGCTCAATTCTTTCAAATATAGCTGAACTTGCCGCTAAACCCGGCATAAAATAAACATGAATTTTACTCATAATAACTTTGTTCTTTACTCCTCTATTTGCTTGTCGAATTACAGCAAATTTTGGATAAAAATAATTCTTTTATCAGTGATTTTATGCTACTCAACGCTATATTATTTCTAAATTTTACCAGACTTTAATCAGGAAGTCTATAATGATTAAAATTGTTGTTGTTAAGTTAAAAACTTCGTCAATCGTTCCTGCATAAATAGCATGTAGTATAAAAGATTGATTACAACCTAAAATACATCTTTGCCGCAAAACAAAGCAACACACTTATAACCAAAAACAATTTGATATTGATAATCAAATCAATACCTTTACCAAACACTTCTTATCCGTCTAAAAAAGTGTTTTACATAACAAAAACACAACTAACCAATAGCGAGAAGCAATTACATAACCAATCACACTAAACTTTTTGTAAGGCGGTCAAAACAAATTACACAGACGAATCACATACAATGGATATTAAAGACAACACATTTGCACGACAGTTTGAAACGACTATAGGAGAAGAACTTATATCTGTTGAATACTCCTTTCAAGAAAAGAAAATATTTTTGACCAAGATAAACACGCCTGAATCATTTGAAGATGAAATTTTTATAGACTCATTTTTGAAAGCAATTATGGAAATAGCCGAAGAACGAAAATTTAGAGTAGTCCCTATCCTACCTCGAATCGTGTTATTTTTCAAAAAAAATCCTATTTACAAGGAGTTATTACCACCTGGAATACGACTATAAAAGTAAAAAAGAGCATTTGATAATATACCAAATGCTCTTTTTTATTCACTATAAAACTTGACTTATTTTTCGATTTCGCGCATACTTTCCATCTTTTTGTTAGCCAAAAATCCGGTTATATCCTCGAAATGCTCAATTACTCTTTTGTTTTTAAATTCAAAAACTTTTGTAGCTAATCCATCTAAGAAATCTCTATCGTGAGAAACTAAAATTAGTGTTCCATCAAAATCCCTCAAAGCATCTTTAATAATATCTTTTGTCTTCATATCTAAGTGATTTGAAGGCTCATCTAGTATTAATAAATTAACGGGCTCAAGCAGCAACTTGATCATCGCTAGACGGGTTTTTTCACCACCTGAAAGCACCTTAACCTTTTTAGTAATATCATCCCCATGAAACATAAAAGCGCCCAAGATATTTTTGATTTGGGTACGCACGTCACCAACAGCTATGTCGTCAATGGTTTCAAAAATAGTTGCATTTTCGTCTAATAACGAAGCTTGGTTTTGAGCAAAATATCCAATTTGTGCATTATGTCCAATCTCTAAAACACCACTATCAATTTGCAACTCCTTCATGATTGCCTTGATCATAGTCGATTTACCCTCTCCGTTTTTTCCAACAAAGGCAACTTTTTCACCTCTTTCGATAACGATATTTGCGTTTTTAAAAACTACATGGTCACCGTAGGCTTTATCTAATTCTTTTACAATAACAGGATATTGTCCTGAACGTGCTGCAGCAGGGAATTTTAATTTTAATGCTGAGTTATCTACTTCATCGACTTGAACAATTACTAATTTCTCCAGCATTTTAACTCGAGACTGTACGGCATCTGTTTTAGAAAACGTTCCTTTAAAACGATCAATAAAAGCTCTATTGTCGGCAATCATACGTTGTTGTTCGTCGTATGCTTTTTGCTGATGCACGCGGCGATCTTTACGTAGTTCTAAATAATGAGAGTATTTCGCTTTGTAATCATAAATACGTCCCATAGTAACCTCGATCGTGCGATTGGTAATATTGTCAACAAAAGCCCTATCGTGCGATATCACTACCACTGCCTTTGCTTCGTTCATCAAAAACTCTTCTAACCACTGAATACTTTCGATATCCATGTGATTGGTAGGCTCATCTAGCAAAATCAGATCTGGCTTTTGCAAAAGGATTTTAGCCAATTCGATACGCATTCTCCATCCTCCTGAAAATTCAGAAGTTTGTCGTGTAAAATCTTCACGTTCGAATCCTAAACCAGTCAGTATCTTCTCCACTTCTGCTTCGTAATTAACCTCCTCAATAGCGTAATATTTTTCGCTTAAATCAGAAACTCTTTCGATCAATTTCATATAAGCATCACTCTCGTAATCCGTACGAATAGTCAATTGCTCATTTATTTCATCAATCTCTGCTTTCATACCTAAGATTTCTCCAAATGCTTTTGAAGTTTCCTCCATTACCGTTGCACCATCAGTAGTTAATAAGTGTTGCGGTAAGTAAGCAACAACAGCTTCTTTTGGCGCAGACACACTTCCTGTCGATGGTTTACTTTGTCCCGCAATAATTTTTAATAGTGTAGACTTCCCTGCACCATTTTTACCCATAAGGGCAATTTTATCGTTTTCATTTATTGCAAAAGAAACATCACTAAAAAGCGTTGTACCACCAAAATTTACTGAAATATCGTTAACTGTAATCATTATAGTATGAATTTGAAGATTTGGTTATTGATCGACCAAAAACCGGTATATTTAAAAAAATGCAAAGATAGCTTAAATTAGTAATTACACTATTAAAAAATAAATCCCCCACAAACACCTATTTCTAAGTGTTTGTGGGGGATTATTAAGTATGATAAAAAAAAATTATTTCTTTTTTAGATCTTCTTCTCTAATTTCATCCCATATTGGTGTGTTCATTACACCAATATTTTTAGGATCAAAGGTTGGATCTTTTCCTTCTTTGCGCTGTCTCTCATAATCTTTGAGCGCAGCTAAAGCTGGTTTTTGAAGCAACAAAATTGCGATAATATTAAACCAAGCCATCAACCCTACTCCAATATCACCAATTGTCCAGGCTAATTTTGCTGTATTGACACTTCCGTACACCATAACAGCAATCATAACTCCACGCAATACATAATTATAAATAGGCGATTTTAACTTTCTAGTTAAATACGACACATTCGTCTCTGCGATGTAATAGTAAGCAAGTATAGTAGTAAACGCAAAGAAAAAGAGTGCTACTGCAACAAAGTAAGAACCTACCCCAGGGAATACAGTGTCCATAGCGCTTTGTGTGTAACCTGCACCAGGAGTAACACTAGCGAGACCGCTGTATAAAAACTCAGATGCACCTTGTTTATTTCCAAAATTTGGATTTTGTACATTGTATGTTCCTGTGATTAAGATCATAAATCCCGTAGCTGAACATACTAAAATAGTGTCGATATAAACAGAAAATGCTTGCACTAATCCTTGTTTTGTAGGATGTGATACATTGGCAGCAGCAGCAATATGCGGAGCTGATCCTTGACCAGCTTCATTAGAATATATTCCACGTTTTACACCCCATTGCACTGCTAAACCAAATACAGCACCAAAACCAGCTTCTTGATTAAAAGCACTTTTACAAATTAAAGCGATAATACTTGGAAGTCTATCAAAATCGATAGCCACAATAACGATTGCAGCAATAATGTAGGCAATCGCCATAAAAGGAACAATTAACTCTGTGAACTTAGCAATACGCTTTACTCCTCCAAAAACAATTGCAGCAAAAATGGCTGATAAGGCAACACCTGTAATCCATGGATCAATTTGAAAAGCGTTATCTATCCCTTCAGCTACAGAATTCGCTTGCACTCCCGGTAATAAAACGCCCATGGCAATAACGGCAACGATAGCAAAAGCGGTGGCAAACCATTTTACATTTAATCCTTTTTCTATATAAAACGAGGGACCACCACGAAGTGACCCTTTATCTTTTTCCTTATAAATTTGCGCCAATGTTGCTTCAATAAAAGCAGTACTAGCACCCCAAACAAACTAGACAAGC
>CAXBGV010000191.1:0-5824 GCA_963975235.1 uncultured Flavobacterium sp.
TCGGGCTCATAACCCGAAGGTCACTGGTTCGAGTCCAGTTCCCGCTACTAGTAAATTCAAGGCTTCACAGAAATGTGAGGCCTTTTTTTATGTGCTGGGTACAACATAGGTACAACATTTTACTATTTTTCGTTAAGCCATTTAAAATTCTATTGTTTGATATGTTTTAGAAGTAAATTCTATTAAACAAAGCTGTAACAGCTATATAACAGCTTCTGATGTCTCATAAAACGTTCCTTTTATGAGACTTTAGAAGGTTTTGGTATAGAGCTTGAACAATAGGACTATGTGCCGTTTTATGACATATACAGCCTGTCACCTACTTTTTTTAATTTCTTTAAAACAAATTAGAAATATTACATATCCATTTATAAAAGTAACAAGAAATAGTCAAATTAAATTTATTCCTCATAATATCAAGAATAATATTTTTTTAGTAAATTGTCATCTTTATAAGACTTTTTAAATGACATTAACCATTCCTCTACTTGCCGGAACACTTGCGTCAATGCTTCATGTTATTTCTGGACCCGATCACCTGGCAGCAGTTACCCCTTTAGTCATTGAAACTAAACGAAAAGCATGGAAAATAGGTTTGTTTTGGGGTTTAGGACACTTAGTAGGAATGCTTTTAATTGGTGTTTTGTTCTTATTATTCAAGGAATATATTCCAGTCGAGAGTATTTCAAAATATAGTGAGCAGTTAGTAGCTATTGTCTTGATTGGAGTTGGGTTTTGGGCATTCTATCGTATTTTTAATGAGCAAAAAAAACATCAACATCCTCATGTTCATAATGAAGGCGAAAACTATGTTCATATACATGCGCATGAGCATAGTCATAATGAGGGTCATAAACATGTGCACGATAAAATTGTAAAACAAAATGTTCTTTCCTCTTTTGGAATTGGCTTTTTACATGGATTAGCGGGCGTTGCGCATTTCCTGTTGTTGTTACCCGTATTAGGTTTTGAAAATAATTTAGAAGGATTACAATACATTATCGGCTTTGCAATAGGTACTGTTTTAGCAATGTCTGTATATGCATTGATTTTAGGGAAGTTAACATCGCATTCAAAGCATCAACACAATGATAATTTTTTTAAAGGAATTCGTTTTGCTGGAGGGCTATTTGCAATAGTTATTGGCTTCTATTGGTTGTATCTAACCTTTTAGTTCACAGATTACAAGTCTGTGATTTCCGGAGTCCGCTATGAACAATGTATCACCGGCAGTGGTAATTGAAAATGGCCAATAAATAGCACTTTTAGTACCGTGCATATTCCCATTAAAATCGCTGCTCGTTTTAAAATCTTCTCTGCCTATTACTGCTTTCGCAAAAGGATTATTGGTATTAGGAATTTCATCAAATTTTAAAATTCTACTATTTCCTGTATCGTTTACTAAAATACCATCTCTATAAAAGCAAGCATCGTAGGTCCAATTTAAAGTATTCGCTTCTGGTGCTAAACTAAATTGATTTTGACCACAAGCATCAAAATTATCTTGACCAATAATAACATCAGCAGGTTTTGAAAATGCATCATCTTTATTATTCCATACTAACACACGATAGAATTGGGTATCAGCAACGGCCATTTGACCTTTGTCATTTATTTTAACTGAATATGGCCATATCGGTTCATCATTATTATAATCTCGAGTTGTAAAGGTTGGCTTTCCGATTACTTTGTCAGCAGCTGTATAATTTTCAGAGGGAATATCATTATAAAATAGGATGCGTCGATTGCCAGTATCGGCAATCCAAAGGCTTTTACCATCTGAAAACAATCCATACGGCCAATTGAGCGTATGCGCAGTGGGATCGTTTCCTATACCCTTTACATTAGGCAAATTAGAGTCGAAATCTGGCTGCCCAAGAACTACATCTGCTGGTTGCGCATTTGAAGTAGGAATAGCATGCCATATAAGCACTCTATGATTCCAGGCATCTGCAACTATTAATTGTTCTCCATCACTCCAAAGACCAGAAGGATATTGTAATGAAGTTGCTGTCACTTCACCTCCAGAATTTCGTCCACTATCCACTACCTCTATTTGACCTAAAATAACATCGGGTTCTTTAAATTCTGTTGTAGGAATTGTATTCCAAATGAATACTCTATTTTGTCCCGTATCTGATACAAAGAGTTTGTTTTTTGCAACAAAAACACCTCTAGGTGCTAAGAAAGACCTTTGTTCAGAACCTCTAAACAACCTTCCATTTGTCACTTGATCTCCTAATGTTTTATAATCCATGAGTTAGCAGATTCTAGGTAATTGTTCTCCTGGTAACATGCTTACCACACGTTTACCTCCAATCGCACTTTCCATGATAACCTGTCTCGGATGTTCTTCAGTAGCGGAACCAATTATTTTAGCGTGCTTCCCATTTTCATCTTTTTGAAGCATTTCTAAAAAATCAACAGCAATCGACTCATCTACAAAAGCAATGAAAAGTCCTTCATTTGCTACATAAATAGGGTCTAAACCTAACAATTCGCATGCACTAGATACTTGATTATCAATTGGCAAATCTCTTTGAGTAATATCGAATCCTAAATTAATAGATTGGGCAGTTTCTTTCAGTACAGTTGCTATTCCACCTCGGGTTGGATCAGTAAGTAAATGAATGTGTTCGCCAAAAGTATCGAGTAATGATTTAATAGTATGGTTAAGATGTATCGTATCACTTAAAATTTCAGAGTCAAATTCAAGCCCTTCTCTAACCGACATAATCGCCATACCATGAGATGCAATATTACCACTCACAATAATTTTATCTCCTACTTTTATGTTTTTTGATGAGATTTTAGCCTTCGAATGAATGCTTCCAATACCCGAAGTATTAATGAATATTTTATCTCCTTTTCCCTTTTCAACCACTTTAGTATCACCCGTTACTACTTGAACTCCTGCTTCTTCACAAGCACCTTTTATAGCGACCAATATTTTCCAAAACTCCGTAACTTTTAATCCTTCTTCTATGATAAAACTAAGAGATAAATACTTAGGGATAGCCCCGCACATCGCGAGGTCATTAACAGTTCCATTTACAGCTAATTCTCCAATATTTCCACCAGGAAAGAAAATAGGCGACACTAAAAAACTATCGGTTGAAAATGCCATTTTTCCCTCTAATTCGAAGATAGCACCATCGTGCCGTTCATCAAGAATAGGATTACTTAGTAAATCAAAAACACCACTATCTAATAATTTGTTCGTAAGTACCCCTCCACTACCGTGACCCAAGTTTATAACATCAAAGTCCAATTTAGGCATAGGACATTGCAGTTGCATTCGTATTTTTTTATCTGACATTAAATAATTTCGATTTTAACACTAGGCCTCTACAAGCCCAGAAAAGTGATAGTATGCAGCACAAGCTCCTTCACTACTCACCATTGGTGCACCCAAAGGATTTGTAGGCTTACATTTTTTACCAAACTGAGAACATTCAAAAGGTTTCTTTAATCCTTTCATTATTTGACCTGAAATACAATCTGGGTTTTCTGGTGCTTCAGGAATTTCAATTTTGAATTTCCTATTAGCATCAAAATCTGCATATTCTGGTCTGACTTGATATCCACTCTCAGGGATTTCACCTATACCACGCCATATTTGGTTTTTAATTTCAAACACTTTATGAATCATTTTTTGTGCTTCAGGATTCCCTTCCTCTTTAACAATTCTTGAATATTGATTTTCTACTTGTGCCTTACTCCCTTCAAGTTGCTTCAACACCATTAAAATACCTTGTAAAACATCTAACGGTTCAAAACCAGTCACTACAATTGGGACTTTATAAGTAGCGGAAAGAGGGTGGTATTCGGCATTCCCCATAATAGTACATACATGTCCTGCTGCTAAAAAACCATCTATCTTACTTTCTTCATCATCAATAACGGCTTTAATTGCCGGAGGCACTAAAACATGAGACGCTAGAATAGAATAGTTCTTAAGTTCTTTACGATGCGCATGAATAACTGAAAGTGCATTTGCTGGAGCAGTTGTTTCAAAACCTACCGCAAAAAAAACGATTTCTTTATCAGGATTATCCTCTGCTATTCTCACTGCTTCAAGCGGAGAATATAGAATACGAATATCCGCGCCCTCGGCTTTTGCCTCGAGTAAATTCTTTTTAGAACCAGGTACACGTAACATATCCCCAAAGGAACATAGAATCACATTTTCTTCTAGTGCTAAATGAATGGCTTTATCTATAATATTTAAAGGTGTTACACATACTGGACATCCAGGACCGTGAATCATTGTCACTTCTTTTGGTAGCATATCGATGATACCATTTTTAACAAGACTATGCGTTTGTCCGCCACAAACCTCCATTATGGACCAAGGTTGTGTTACTGTTTTTTTTATTTCTTCAAGATACGCTTTCGCAACTTCTGGATCGCGATATTCAGACATATACTTCATGACTAGTTCTTTTTAGGTAAATATTCGTCTACATCTGTTAACTCCCCAATCTCTCCTAATTCTTCAAGATATTTAAACGTTTTCTGAGCTTCTTCTTCATCAACTTTACTGATGGCAACACCTACATGAACCAAGACATAATCATCTATACCTGCATCTGGTAACATCTCTAAACTGGCTTCTTTTGTAATGCCACCAAAAGACACTGTAGCCATTCTTACCGCTCCACCATATTGCAATTCAATACTTTTTATTTTTCCTGGGATTGCTAAACACATAATTCGCTCTTTTAATTTTTAATATGTTGATAATACATCAATTGTCCAAATGATATATTCTCATCATTCGCAGACAATTTACGATTTATTTTTAAATCAATATTTTCAATAGATGTCATTTTTTCCAATATTGAAATCAGTAATGAATTCTGAAAAACACCACCACTACAAGCAACAACAGTTGCATTATATTTTTGGGAGAGTTTTATAACACTTTTAGCCAAAGTATATATAAAACTATATGCTAACCTTTCTTTGCAAAACCCTTTGCCATAAGCCTTAACAAGCGCTTCTATTATTAGTTTAGAAGGAACAATATCATAATCAACATTGTACAAAAAATCTATATAATAACTCTTTGAATAAGTCATAGCACTATTTTCGAGTAACATTGGAGCTTCTGCTTCAAACGTATTGATATCTTTAATATCTAATGCTGAAGTTACCGCATCAAACAATCTACCAACTGAAGATGTTTTCAAACTATTGGTTCGAAGCAATTTAGTATATAGATCGAATTCTATTTCAGAAAACTTATCCTTAATATAACACCTATTTTTTTCTTCAAGGAGGCTCAATAAAGCAATCCGAGGTTCTTGTGCCATTTTATCATTAGCCAACCAATCGTAGTATTCAAAATGGCTAACACGCTCTATTTTATGATTTTCATAGGTAAAAAACTCTCCACCCCAAATAGCATTGTCATCTCCATAACCCGTACCATCCCAAACCACACCGAGTACTCTTTCTTCAGAATCAAATAACTCATACTCGCCTAGCACACTAGCAAAGTGTGCCTTATGATGCTGAATCTCTACCAATTCAGCATTCCATTTTCTTGCTAATTTGTTACCAATGATACTACTTTGATACGTTGGATGTGCATCAATTAACACCGTTTTTGGCATACAATTAAATACATTCAGCTGCTGATTTATAGTTTTCTCATACCGTTCAGAAACATCATAACTATTTAAATTCCCGAAATATTGACTCACATATATATGAGCATTAGGAACTAAAGAAAAAGTGCTTTTTAAATGTGCTCCCATTGCCAGAATACCTGAAGTATTTTGGATATAATCAGTTAAATAATTTGGAGCATAACCAC
>CAXBGV010000192.1:0-5815 GCA_963975235.1 uncultured Flavobacterium sp.
AGCGTTTTAATCTGGCTCATTTAGATTATCTATTCTAGTATTAAACTTATCAATTTAGATTAAGGCATTTCTTATTTTCAATTTGTACTTTTGGAAATCTAACTAGAATAAAAGAAACAAGAAAGATATGAAAATTGTTATCTCGCCCGCAAAGTCCTTGAATTTTGAAAAAGAATTACCAATCAGTCAGTTCACGGAACCTTTGTTTTTGAAAGAGTCGCGACAAATTCAGCAAGTATTAAAGCAGGAATCTCCAGCAAATTTATCGGCGTTGATGCATATATCTGAAAAGTTAGCTGATTTAAATTGGGAACGTAACCAAGCATGGAAAACCCCTTTTACTTTTGAAAATGCACGTCCTGCTATTTATACGTTTGATGGCGATGTCTATACGGGCTTAGATGCATACACAATCCCGGTAGATAAAATTCCTGTTCTACAAGATAAACTGAGAATCTTGTCAGGCTTGTATGGTTTTTTAAAACCACTAGATCTTATGCAAGCGTATCGCCTGGAGATGGGTACAAAGTTACCTATTGGAGAACAGAAAAATTTGTATGAATTTTGGAAAGCAACAATTACTAAAGCCCTTAATAAAGAGTTAGGGAATGACGAGTTATTTGTAAACTTAGCAAGTAATGAATATTTTTCGGCCGTTGATACAAAAGCCTTAAAAGTTCCTGTTATCACGCCTGATTTTAAGGATTATAAAGATGGTAAATTAAAAATTATTAGTTTTTTTGCTAAAAAAGCGAGAGGCATGATGGTGCGTTACATTATAGATACAAATGCAGAGACGATAGATGACTTAAAAGGATTTAATTATGACGGCTATCAATATGATGCTAATTTATCAAAAGGGAATAATTTAATTTTCACGAGATAACTATTGTAAATACCGTAAATGCAAAAAGCGCCATTTTCAAATGAAAATGGCGCTTTTTTAGCTGTTGTAATTTAATGCATCGCATCTGCAGGATCAATTTTATTTTGTCCTCGTTTGATGAAAAACACGATAGGAATACATAATAAAAATAGGATTCCGAGGTACAAAAAGATATCCATATATGCTAAGACAGTACTTTGTTTTAAAACACTGTAGTCTATTGCTTGGTATGCCTTTTTTAATGATTCATTGACAGTAAATCCTTTGGCCATAAATCCTTTTTGCAAAAGCATGATTCGTTGTTGAACTTCAAAATTGCTACCGTCTAAATTTGAGATTAAATCGACACGATGTTTTTGTGTAAATCGGGTTATGAATGTTGTTATGATTGCAATACCAAATGAGCCTCCTAGCTGTCGCATCATTCCAGTAAAAGCCGCTCCTTCGCCAATATTTTTACCTTTAAGGGTTGATAGAGACAAAGTAGTGATAGGTACAAAAAGTAATCCTAATCCAATTCCTCTCAATATCAACGGCCAATACATATGTTCTACACCCGTGTCAGGCGTTAATACATTGTACATCATATAAGTGAATATAAAAAAGCTTAGAAATCCTACGGCAACCATATAGGCTTGAGGCACTCCTTTTTGAATCATTCGACCTACGAAAGGCATCATGATTGCAGTGGTGATCGATCCCGGAATTAAAAGTAAGCCAGCATCTGTAGCGGTCCATCTTAAAATAGACTGCGTATAGATAGGTATTATTAAAGTAGAGCCGTACAAACCAAAACCCAAAATAAAACTCATTAGAGTTCCAATTCGTAAATTTCCGTCTTTTAGAACACTTAAGTTTACAATTGGATGCTTGTACACCAATTGTCTCCAGATAAAAAGTATTAATCCAAATAATGAAAGAGTACTTAAAGCCGTGATTAATGGATTGTTGAACCAGTCGTCCTGTTGCCCGTGCTCTAACACAAATTGTAACGAACCAATGAATGATGCTAACAAAATGATACCGATCCAATCAACTTGATTTGATTTTAATTTTTCACCATACTTTGGACTTCTAACAAAAGTTATTGTTAAAAGTGTCGCAATAATTCCAAGAGGGATATTAATATAAAAGATGTAAGGCCAAGAAAAATTATCGACTAAATAACCTCCTAATGGTGGACCTAAAGTTGGGCCTACAATAACACCCATTCCGTAAATAGCCTGCGCCATTCCTCTTTTGGCAATCGGATAACTCTCTGTAATGATCGTTTGTGCCGTAACTAATAACGCACCACCACCTAAACCTTGCACAAAACGAAAGGCAACAAGTTCCCAAATGTTTGTAGCATTACCACATAAAAAAGAGGCCACCGTAAAAATTATAATAGATACAGCAAAATAATTACGTCTACCAAATTGTTGAGAAAGCCAACTAGTCATTGGTATTACGATAACATTTGCGATAGCATAAGCTGTGATAACCCAAGCTACATCTGTCAAAGTTGCACCTAAGCTTCCACGCATATTTGTAAGAGCAACGTTTACAATTGTAGTATCTACAATTTCCAGCAATGCACATAGTACTGCAGTGATGGTGATGATTACTCTTCTAAATCCATATTCTACTAAATCGTCTTCTGATTTTACCATTTTATTTGATGTGTACATCTACGTCTACATTCATTCCTGGACGTAATAATTTTACTTTTTCGATATCATTGTCTGGATCAATACTAATTTTAACTGGTAAACGTTGAATCGTTTTTACAAAGTTTCCAGTAGCATTATCAGGAGGCAAAATAGAGAAACGAGATCCAGTTGCTGGTGAGAATGAAACCACTGTTCCGTTAAATTCATAATCTGGATAAGCATCAACTTTTAAGGTTACTTTTTGTCCAGCAACCATTTTATTTAGTTGTGTTTCTTTGAAGTTTGCAATTACCCAAGCAGTTGTATTGTTAATGATGTAAAAAAGGGACTGCCCTGGTTGTACTAATTGTCCTGGTTGGATATCAATTTTAGATACCTGGCCATCAATTGCTGCTGTAATAACAGTGTACGTTAAATTAAGCTTCGCTGTTTCGAGCATAGCTTTTGCTTTTTTGATATTAGCAGCGGCAACTTCGGTCTGCTTGTCAGATACGTTTCCCTTTGCTTTGATTACTGAGGTTTGAAATGCAGTTGCTTTTTCTTGCTGTTGTAAAATACGCACTTGGCTTTCTGCTTCTTGTTTTGCTGCTAGTGCTTGCTCATACTGCTGTTTTGTAATCGTACGACTTTTATAAAGGTTTTCGTAACGAGCAAAGTCGCTTGTTGCACGTCCCAATCTAATTTTTGCTGTTTCAATATTTCCTGCTGCTGATTGCACATTAGCATTAGATACGGAAATACTGGCTAGAACACTTCCAACATCTGCCTTTGATACTTCAAAATTACCTTCTGCTGCTGCTAAAGTAGCTTCTGCTTCGTCAATTCTTAATTCATAATCATTGTTGTCTATCGTAAACAAGGTGTCTCCTTTTTTTACAAAGTCATTGTCTTTAATATAAACCTTACTTACATAACCAGATACTCTTGGTATAATTGGGTTCATGTTTTTTTCTATCTGAGCATCATCTGTACCTTCGTGAGAAAGAGAATGAATGTATTTATAAGTTCCGTAGGTAATTCCTAAAATTAGTAATGTCCCTATTATAATGATAAACTTTTTGTTTGTTGGTTTCTTTTCCATTTTAGGTTTTGATTATATTTTTGAAAGATTGAAGGTTTGGTTTAATTGTCCGCTAATAGATAGCAATTCGTAATATTTTTGAATCACATTGGCTTTAGCTAACGCTTTGTTGATTTTAGATCCTAGTTGCTCGACATCGGCTTCCAATAAATCATTTGTATCTGAGAGTCCATTATCATATTTTTCTTTTATGATTCTGTAATTTTCTGATGCTTGATCAACAGCCTCATCATATACAAGATCTTGTTTGATGGCTAAATCATAATCTTCTGTTGCTTTTTGAAATTGAATCTTGATGTAATCCGTCAATAGATTTTCTGAGTTTTGTACTTCTACAGCTTTACTCTGTGCTATTTTTACATTCGTTCCGTTTTTTAAGATGCCGCTTAGGTCATAGGAAAATCCTACACCTATGTTAATGGCATTTTGTACGGTCACAACATTTTTTAGTCCCAGTGATGTATAACCGCTGATGATTGCTACTTGCGGATAATAGCCGCTTTTAGCTACTTTTACGTTAGCTAGGCTTGCTTTTTCCTGTAATCGAATAGCTTCTAAATCTTTTCTGCTTTCTAAGGCCGTAGTTTCGCTAGTAGGAATATTATTCATTTGAAAATTAGCAAAATCACTTTCTTTAATAAATAAATTCGTCGCAGGGTCTAGTTTTAAAAGAGACACTAATTCGTAGTTAATGTTTTTTAGTTCACTAGTCGCACTATCAAGTGACAACTGCAGTTTAGACACTTGTAACTGTGCTTTAAGTAAATCATTACGCGGTATGATTCCGTTTTTTTCTAGTGCGGTAAAATCGACAGCACGTTGTTTGGTACTCTTTTGATTTTCTTGCAGGAGTTCAACCGTTTTTTGTGCCTTGTACAAACGAGCATAATAATTCACTACTTGCATTGCTACCGCTTCCTTAGTTTGCATTGCATTTGCGTTTTCAGCCTGATACAAGTTATCAAGTGCAATGATACTGTTTTGAATTTTAAAGCCTGAAAATACAGGTAATGTGGCATTAATTTGACCTAACAATAACTGGTTAACAACCGGACTTTGTTCAGCCGAGGTACTACTGTTGTTTAATTTTAAATTGATTGTAGCTTTTGTAAGATGTTGGTATTGTCCCGAGACTTTTACATTAGGATACCTTTCGTTTTTTACAGCTTGTAGCTCGTATTTTTTGGTATTTACTTTAGTGTTAGCTAAGGAAACTTCGTTGCTATTTAACCAAGCCATATTAATGGCTTCGTCTAGAGTTAAACTCTTTTTGTCCTGCGCTGATGCAATGGAAATTCCACTAAAGAAAATCCCAAAGAGCAATAATTGACTAATTTTCATATATGAGAAGGGCTTTTATGGTTTGTTGGATGTGCTTTGTTAGCGTTGATTTAATGTAGTTTTCGTAGCTTTCCTTGGTGTTTAGGTGCAATAAGTTTTCAAAAAAGGGCTTATTAGTTTGAAAATGAAAATAGGTTCCTAGAATGGTTGGTGTTATCAAAGGTATTATGATATCTTTTCTAAACAATCCGCGTTCTTGTCCTTGCTCGATGATTTGCTCCAGTGTTTTTAAGTTGCCTTTTTTTATTTCGACAAAAGTCTCTAAGTTAATTTCTCTTTTTTTAGATGAGAATTCAAAATGGAGTATTTTGTAGATCTCAGCGTTGCAATGTATTTTAGTAATGTACAATTCGATCAACTTATTTATTTTTTCTAATGGCTCTAAGTTTTCCATTCGAAGCGTATCCAACTGCAACTTCAAATCAGTCGCTCGATACACTATTAACGATTCGAGCATTCGCTCTTTAGATCCAAAATAATAAGAAACCATAGCAACATTAATTTTAGCTTCCTTAGCAATATTGCGTATCGAGGTTGCATCAAATCCTTTTTCGGCAAAAAGGGACTCAGCTACTTGTAAAATATGGATTTGTTTATCGGTAAAAGTGGAATCAGTTGGCATGAATATAATTTGATTACAAAATTAAACGATTGTTTAAATTAAACGTTTGTTTAATTTTATTTTAACATTATATTAACACTTAGATCTTTAACACTTATTGCCGTAATTAAGTCGTTATAAGTACTAAAATAACCGACTTGTATTTTAGCTTCGTTTTTGAAATTGTGAATATCTATTTGAAAAATACAGTTGTTTTTTTATTCTAAAATCTATCTTTGGCTTCCTATAAAAAA
>CAXBGV010000193.1:0-5810 GCA_963975235.1 uncultured Flavobacterium sp.
ACAATGTTGGGTGATAAGTATAGGGTGACAAAGATTGTGTAAAAGCACTCGACAATAATAATCCACAATTAAATTCCATGTAGTTTGTCTCGCTGAAAGCGTCTTAGCTGCTTTAATTAACTTGCGCAGAGACTCTTTCAGAGTGACAATATTGTGTCATCAATTTTGTGTTGTAATGTATAAAAATTACAAAAACAACATTAAAAGAGTCAGTACAATTCCAGCTGCGGTAAAGTACATTCCTTTTTTGAAAATAGTAGTTTTTGGTGCAAACATCCAAAAAGTAGATACTACAAAGAAGAATAATGAAACTCCAAAAAACACATTCAAAACAAAAAGAGGATCACCTGATTGTGCTTTGTGCAAATGATTCATTTTTTCGATTAGAAAGGGTTGACTACTCGTTTTATAGTCTGCTACTCCAGTCTTTTTATTATAGGTTCCTTGTTTAAAGAAAACTACATCACCTTCTTCGCGGTCTGCTTTAAATTTTTTAAGATGTAATGCTTTACCTAAATCTTCTCCAGTTAAATTAGGCTCAATAGTTTTAACAATTGCTTTCTCTTGCTTTAAGAATGGTGTATCTCTAAAAATTAATATGATACCACTTAAGGAATAAACCGCCATAATTCCGGCAAGGAAAAATCCTAAATAACGGTGAATAATTCGCATTAAATTACTTGTTTTTTTCTTTGTTGCCATGTTCGATTTCTCTTTAAGTGTTGCTGTTTTACTCTTTAAAGGCGCAAAAATACATAATTAAGATTAATTCTAAATAAGGTTTATAGAATAAATTAACTTTTTTTTATTTGAAAGATAGAAAGTGATCTAAAAATAAGTTGTTGACTTCACAGTTTATCTCGCTGAAAGCGTCTCAGTAACTGTGAATAAAATGCGTAGAGACTCTTTCAGAGGGACAATATTGGGTTTCGATTGCTTAATAGTAGCATCTTTTTCCTAAACCAAATCATCATTTCTTAGTTTTCCAAATAAACCCGTCTAGTAGGTAATGCGTAAACTGAGGCACTGTTAACAAAGGAACAATTAGAAAGTACCAATTCGAAAAATCATGGTTTGTTGTTGAAAATTGCTCGTTCCAAACTAAAAACTCCCATAAATATTCTTCTGAAAAAGCGATTATTAGCAGGATTAGTACAAAAATAAATACACCTTTGTAGTATTTGAATTGTTGCAACCATCCCAATTCTGTTGCTGGTTTTTTCTCAATTTCACTAAGGTAAATCAATGCGATATAGGGGATACCGTGTGAAACGACATTGAGCAACGTAAAAACCAAATCATTATTAAAATAGACGATTCCGAAGTACCAGGACAAAATGGTTCCAATGATAATGGCGTTTTTGGGAATGTTGAAATAGTTGTATTTGAATGAAAAATAAATGGTCCTTGTGACATAAAACAATAAAATCACCGCATAAATCCAACCTATCGTTTCCAATACAAGCGGACTTTCAAATCGATAAAACTCATTTTCTACAAACCAGTTGAACTTTCGCGTAGGCGATAAAAACCAAAACAACATTGGGTAAACGGTGGCGGCATAAATAATCAAATTATCTATCCAGGCCCATTTTTTAGACTCCTTACGAGCATACAAACGCATGAAACCATATTGTTGTCGTATAAAATGAAAAACGGCAACATAGGCCAAAACAGACCAAAAAACGGCACTCCCAAATGAGAACAGAATCATTCCAATTACAAAACAAATAATAGGTAAACCAACTAGTAGTTTTTTCCTCTTTTGAAATTCAGATGCTACAAAATAAGTTTTAAATAGGGTCGCATACACATGAGCGACATCAATAAACACGATTAAAAAAAGCCAAGTATAAAACGAATATTGCTCTTCGATTAGTTGCAGTTGATTTTGAAATAAAAACACCATAGCCACCACCAAAAAGGAGGGAAGTAGGATAAAAACACTGTCTGTTTTTGCTTTATGAATCCAAGGTTGTTCCATCAATCATTTGGTTTACGGCGTTAATTCCTTGGTGAAAAGCTTCTTCAAAAATCGATATTCCGGCCAGGTCGGTATGGGCAAAATAGATTCTATTTTCGATTGGTTGGGCCGCGTCTTTTTTAGCTTGACCATAAATAAAACCAGGAACTGGACTCACCATTCCGTGGCCAAGAAGATGAATTTCGATGCTTTCTGTGTTTTCTTCTATGGTTGGATGTGCTATTTTCAAATCGTTAAAAACGAGTTGTTTCCAATGGTCTTCGGTTTTTTTATACAAGTCTCTGCGTGTCTTTTTTAAATCGGAAGACGAAAAACTATAATAATACGTAATCACTTTTTTGTCCTGAATTTGTTGCAACGATTGGTGTTGGTCATACACATAACCCAATCCTTTTGAACCATAAATTATGTTGTCCCAACAAAGCGGATAACTCATATTGTCAATCAAATCAGACACTACAAGAGTCGCCAACATCCATGGCGTATAATGAAACTGTGCGGCCAGATTTTTTCTGTTTTCTAATAAATATTGATTGACAAACTGTGGCGTTGCCAACAAAATTTTATCGGCAGTAATGGTGGTTGCTGTTTTGGTTTTATTATCAAAAACGGATGCTATAGCTTTGTTTCCTTTGATTTTTATGTTGTACACTAAATGATTTTTCAACGATTTTCCGGCCACATATTTTTGTAATTGATGTGCTAATCTCGCGTTGCCTTCGGGCCAAGTGAGTACCGTATCGGCTTTGTTTGGATTTGCATTTTGTTTTCGACCTGCAAAATAATGGATTCCAGCGTAGGCCGAAACAAAGTCGATTCCCAATCCAAAATCGTCTTTGCAACAGTAATCGATGTAATCAAAAAGGGGTTTTGAGGTAAAGTTATTTTCTTCAAACCATTTTTTCATCGTCATAGAATCCAATGCTATCACCGCTTCATTTGTGGCTGACTGCGATAACGGAATCATAAACCAAAACGTTCCGTTTGCGTCTTTTTTTATTCGAAAATCATCCATTAATTTAAAAAATCGACTGAGCTCTTGGTCTTCTACGACTGAATTTCCTTGTTTTGGGACTACTCCTTCTTGCCAGTTGTTTTTGTAAAAAATACGTTCATCGGGAGCAAAAGTGAGTTGGGTTTCATCAAATTCAGGATAACCATTTGTGTCATAACCCAGAATAATTTTTTCTTCGGTTAGAAATTGCAACAATTCTTTGTCTTCAATATTTGGCAAGGGCAAGTAGTGCGCACCAAGAGGATATTTAGAGTATTTATTTTCGCCATTAGAGGAGTTTCCTCCCAAATGATCTTCTAATTCTACCATCAAAAAATTGGTAATTCCTTTTTTTGTCAATTGTCTAGCCGCGCTCAAACCTGAAATTCCGCCACCAACGATTAAGTACGGAATCGAAATTTCCTTGGTTGGTTTAGGGAAATTTTGTACTCTCAACTGATGTCCAAGAATGTGATTGGTACTTGATAAAAAAATCATCAATCTGATGGCTTTTTCTTTACAAGCATCCAAAAACGGAATAATAAGCAAAGAAGCGGCTATCGATTTGAAGAACGTTCTTCTTGAATTATTGTAATTTTCCCCATTCTTCATCAAAGTAGCGTACTAAAATTTGGTTATCTAATCGGTTGATTTCTATGTTTTTCGAAAGCATATCTTCAGAGAAATAATTGAATTTTTCGAATTGATAATTGTAGAATCGAAGGTTTTCTAACTTTCGATTCACAGTATTAAAAGTCGTTCCAAAACCGTTGATAGCTATGGTATAACCCCATTCTCCAAACGAAGGAACATAGGCATGATACGCATCTACCTGCGGGAAAACCTGCATTACGGTTTTGTTGATACACCAAAATGATTTGGGCGCAAAATAAGGCGAAGTCGTTTGTATGACCACCACAGCATCTGGATGTAATGATTTTTGAACCGTTGCATAAAAGTTAAGCGAGTACAATTTACCCAAACTATAGTTGGACGGATCCGGAAAATCGATGATCACTACATCAAATTTTTCGATACAGCTTTTGGCCCAAATGTAAGCGTCTTTATTGTAAACGGTAACCTTTGGATTGTTAAGCGAATTTTGATTAAAACCTGTCAAAATCGTGTTGGTTTTGAACATTTTAGTCATGCCTTCGTCTAGATCAACAAGAGTTATTTTTTTAACGTCTTTGTATTTTAAAACTTCTCTAGCGGCTAGTCCGTCGCCACCACCTAGAATTAATACGTTATCTACTTTTTTGGCCATTGACATTGCGGGGTGTACCAAGGCTTCATGATAGCGGTATTCATCTGCAGAACTAAATTGTAAGTTGTTGTTCAAATACAACCGATAATCGCTTTTGTTGTGTGTCAAAACTATGCGTTGGTACGCGGTCGTGTTGGTGTAAATAATATTTTCACCATAGAGCTTCCCTTCCGAATAGGATAATATTTTGTCTGAAAAGATAAAAACTGTTAGCAAAATCAAGAATGAAACAATGGCTTTGCTCTTTAGAAAATAAATCTTCTTCAATTCTTTTTTCAACAGAAAACACAAAGCTATGGCTATCGAAATATTGATCATTCCGAAGAATAGGGAAGTGCCCATGATGCCTAATTTGGGAACCAAAAACAACGGAAAAAGCACTGATGCCAACAAGGCACCAATGTAATCGAAGGTAAAAACATTCGATACCAAATCTCTAAATTCAACTTTGTCCTTGAGGATGTTCATCAACAACGGAATTTCTAAGCCGACCAAACAACCGGTTACAAAAACCAGAAAGTACAGCAGGATTTGGAAAGAATAGACGCTTTCGAACAATAAAAACAAAACCACAGAACTGAGTCCACCCACCAGACCCACTAGGATTTCGATTTCGACAAAAGTATTGAGTAGGTTCTTGGTTAGAAATTTCGAAAAATACGAACCCACACCCATCGAAAATAAATATACGCCGATGATAAATGAAAATTGTTTGACCGAATCGCCCAATAAATAACTCGCCAAAGTTCCCGCAACCAATTCGTAAACGAGTCCGCAGGTAGCAATGGTAAATACCGCAAAAAGCAGTAAATATTCGAATTTCAATATTTTTTTACCCATGAATTGCGGCACTAATAATCATTGAAATACCAATGATAAAGGCTGCAAAAACAATTGCTAGAGCCGTATTGTTGTTTTTAGAAATTTCGTTCCAAGTATTCTCTGGCGTTAATCTTTCGATAATAAAATAAGCTATCAAAAGGATAACAATTCCTAAAAGTGAGAAAACAATCGAAGCTAAAACGGGTTTCATTGTCAATATTTCCATGGTGTTGAGATTTTAATTATTTATGATAAAAATGATTAATAGAGCTACGGTTTCCTTGTGTAGGTCTGTAATTTTCGGTCGATTCGCAATCACAAATGCTATTTCCGTTGGCATTGTAATACACATATAATGCATAAAAACAGAGGCCCACGAGTAGCGAGAGGTAATTTGCTTTTATAAAGTCAGTTATTCTTCCCATCGTCTGTTTTCAAAATTTTTCTCTAGATAAAACATACCAATTACAAATACGATCATAAAAATAAAGGTCATATAAACATTTCTATAGGATGGCTTTGCCCATGAGGCACTTATTTGTAAGGTTTGATTTTGCACATCTTCGGGTGCTTTCATAGGCGTAATGGCCAAATGGTATTTTCCGGCTGCGACGCCACAAATATTAAATTCATTTGTTGCGCTTCCTTCGGTCCAGTTTTCACCATCGGTATAGCCGTGATAGTACTCAATATCATTGTTGGCATAGGTCTCTTCGCCGGTATTTTCATTAATCAAAGCCAGT
>CAXBGV010000194.1:0-5782 GCA_963975235.1 uncultured Flavobacterium sp.
GCATAAGAATTTGTAGGCTGCCAATTATTAAAGCTTCCTGCCACATAAATAAAATCTTTTAGAGGTGCATCGAGAACTAAATGAGCCCTTGTAGGATCGGCACTATTGTAATTAATACCATCTACAAGACCCGCTGGCATAGGTGCGGAAATTGTACCAGGATTAGCGATTACTGAAAACTTTTTAATTATCGTTATCGCCCCTTGGGTAACCTCAAGCGAATAGTTTTGATTTCCTTGAATAGCAGTATGAGTAAAAGAATAATTTGCTGTACTTGCGTTAGTATTAATACTTACACCATTGGCCTTCAAATTATAACTAGCGCTTCCACCGCTGTTGGTAGCAGCTATGGTTAAACTTCCTCCTGAAGCTAAAATAGTTGCACTATTCTCTACTGGTGAACTTAGCGATACTTGAAAACTCCCTACCTCAGCTAAAATATCTTGTGATTTTTTATCACCAGTACCATCCTTTGCTTTAACTAAAAAACCGATGCGCCCCAGGTTGGTTCTATTATAAAATGTTGATGGAGTAATCGTTTTGGTATATGTATCTGAGGCTGCATTATAGGTAAATCGATTAGTCTCACTCGAAGCAGTCCAAGCACCATTAGTAGGACAATCAACAATATTTGCGTCATTAATATCAAACGACCAAGCCCACATGTATAAAGCATTTCCATTTACTCCCCAAGCCGCCTCGTTAACACTGCTACCGTTTATGGTGATTGTTATCGAAGTCGTTTCTTCGAAAGTAGGTGGATTAATACTGTATGTTACTGTTTGCTGTTGCGCTGATACCGCAATTGAAAAGAGAAATAAAAACAGAAGTATAATTTTATTCATAACATCATTTTATAAATTATAAAAAAAGGGCTACCTAAAAGATAGCCCTTAAGGGTAATATAACTAATTCTTAATTTTTAGTAAGCGAATACTTGTAGTTTCTTGGAGAGCTTAAATCTAAAGTAATAGTATAATTTCCTGCAGAAGGAACTTTAATATTAGCAGCATTTCCAGGCTCTAATGATCCATCAGCACCATCATCTCCATAAGCTAAAGTCCATGCATCATTAGCTCTAAATTTTATCTCATTTGCAGATAAATCTAGGGTTACTGTCCACACCTTAGTTGTTTTATTGTACGTCATATTGTGATCTTGTACACCATTATCAGGCCATCCATTTGGAGTTCCTGAACCTGTAACCGCCCATGATGTCGCAGTTACATTGTAAGTCAAGGCTTCAGTATCAACATTCATTTTGTAATAACCAGCCATTTTAGGCGCTGGTAGACCAGCATTTGATTCTCCTGTTTGTAATAAAAGTCCAGTAAAAGTTCCGTCAGGACCAGTCGCATTTCCATAATCACCTGCAAAACTAGTGTTTTGAGGAATGAATTTATATTGTGCATTAGCGTCATCAAAGTAAACATATCCTTCAAAATCAGTTTTACCAAAACCAGAAGCTGCAAGTGCGGGTAGTGTTGGAGAAGTGGTCCAATCAGCGCCATATCCACTCGCGTTCAAGAAACCACCAATTACATATAGTTTTGGACTCTCAGTGGTGTAAGGAGTTACAACTATACCAACGACATTAGAAACCATAACGTTTGTACCTACTGTTGATTTTACTCGTACTTCAAATTCAGTTGGAGAAAATGGAGTTGCTTTAAGTGCTAATGCTGCACCATTCATTATTTCAACAGTAACTGATGCTTGATTCTCTGATTTTCTAGATGCTAATTCTCTAGGTGCTTTAAAAGCGTTTCCTTTTACATCCATTTCAACGGTATATACAATCTCTACATCACCACCATAGTTTGCTGATTTCCATGTAAAACGCTCTGCCTGAGCAGCTGCATTTGCAGGAGATAATACATAGGCAGCACCAGATGTTGGAGCAGTTAAAACAGGTGAATCAACACTTTGAATAATGGGTCTATCTTGAACATCTTCGACACTACAAGACAATGCAATTACTGCAAATAAAGCAATTATTGATTTAGTTATATTTTTCATTTTATAAATTTTAAATTATTAGTATCCAGGATTTTGTTTTAATTTATTGTTTGATGCTAAAGCAGTTGCAGGAATAGGAAATAAATCTCTAAACGATTGCGTTGGTGATCCACTAGCTACATTTCCTTTCCAAGGCCACAAATAGCTCCCTCCAGAAAATTTACCAAAACGAATTAAATCTGTCCTTCTGTGTCCTTCCCAATGTAGCTCTCTTGCTCTCTCGTCAAGAATAAAATTCAAATTTAAATCTCCTTGTTCTATTGTGTTTGCCGTAGCTCTTGTTCTCAAAGCATTTACATAATCTCTTGCGGTAGCTAAGCTTCCTCCTGCCCCTCTTACTACACATTCAGCATACATTAAATACGCATCTGCTAGACGAAAAACTGGAAAGTCTGAATCTGAAAAATCCCCTGTCTTGTCTGAACCTTGCACTCCATTTACATCAACATTTCTGAATTTTTGAATTGCATATCCATCAGTAAAGTTTCCAACATCTTTAATTTCTTTCGTTTGACCACTTGTGTAAAACTGACCTCTCGTGTCGCTTGTGTTTGCTTCGAATTTATCAACAAATGCTGAAGTAGTTCTAATACCACCCCAACCACCATTAATACCAAACTCTGCAGCTTTCATGCTACCACCCACAGGCGCATGAGTTAAGAAAGTAGTTCCCCCGTAAGTTTGAGTACGAAGACCATCAAAAGCAACAGCAAAGATGAATTCGTTCTGAGCGCCGTTTTTATCGTTGTCAGCAAAAAATAATTGGTTGTAGTTCGTATGGAGTCTATAAGCTGATCCTGTAATATTTACAAGTAAGGGTAAAGCTTTCGTATACGCATCTGTTCCCGTATAGACCTTTGCGTTCATATACAACTTAGCGTGTAACATCCAAGCTGCAGCTTGATCTGCACGAAATGCTTCGTTTGACCTAGGTGCTTTTAACAAAGGAGTAATTGCCGTTAACTCCTCGTCTACAAATTTGTATAATTCAGCTCTAGTAGCATATTCAGGATAATAAAATGTTGAAGGAGAATTCTCTGTCACTAATGATCCTCCACCAAACATATCTAGCAAATGCCAGTATGTCATTGCTCTTAAAAAGCGTGCCTCAGCTCTGTATGTTGTGATTTCGGCTTTCAAAGTAGCATCAACTCCTCTAGCGGCTAACTTCTCATCTGTTGTTTGTCGTAAAAACTCATTACAGTTTACGATTTGAAAAGAGTAACGAGCGAATACTGCTGTCACAAAACGATCTAACGATGTCCATGTTTGCGAATGCAGATCTTTTATCGTTCCGTCATTCCAAGCAATTATCGCTTCATCGGTTGTTAATTCTTGTAACAACCAATACCCTCTAACGTATTGAGATTCTCCTTCGTCAATTCCAGAAATATCAGCAGAGCCTGAAGGTCCTGATTGTCCAGAGGTAGCAAAACCTGCGTATAATTTAGCCAGATTTTGCTTGTAGGAAGCAGCATCTGTAAAAAACTCGTCGCCAGAAATAGCATTCGTACTATTTGGAGCTTGGTTTAAATCATTAGTACATGATGGAAACAAAAAGACCATCAATAACAATGAAATACCCAATACTTTTATTTGTATCTTTTTCATTTTCTTGTTTTTTATATTAGAAATTAACGTTTAAACCTAACGTAAAAGTTATTGGTCTAGGATATAGATTATTATCAATTCCGCCAGAAATTTCAGGATCTAAACCACTATAATTAGTGATTACTAATACATTTTGAGCAGAAAGAGTCAATTTCATTAAAGAGTTTGAATCTTGCTTTTGATTAAAAGTATAACCTACGCTTACGTTATCCAAACGGAGAAATGATGCATCTTGAATGTAGTAATCAGACTCGTAACGTTTTGTGTCTTGACTTGTAAAACCTGTTTCAAGAAGGTTAGCAACACCATTAGACAAATCAGTTTGTCTCAATAAAACATTTTGAAACGCCCCTCTGTTCGAGTCCACGTTGTTGTAATTGTAGTTACCCCATGACCCTCTCCAGTTCATACCAAAGTCGAAGTTCTTATACGTCACACTTGTATTAACGCCATAAAACACATCAGCTGCTGGTTTATGAAAGCGGTACTTATCCTTTTCGGTAATATTACCATCTTGATCACGATCAATATAAACTCCATCAATAGGTTTCCCCGCAACATCGTAGGCTTGCTCGTAAACATAGAAAGAACTTGGCGCAAAACCTACTTGGTGGTTTTGAATCGTATTTCCTGTTGCGCCTTCATATCCACCAACATTAATTCCAGGTGTATCTGGCTGTGCAGTTGTTAGCTTTGTAATTTTAGAATCTTGAAGGGTAACATTTCCACCTATTCTCCATTCTAAATTATCTGTTCTAACAGGAACTACCTCAGCAGCGATCTCAATTCCTTTATTTTCAATCGAACCTACGTTGTAATTATCAAAATTACTAAACCCAAAAAATGATGGATTTTGAGTAAATAATAACAAATCCTTAGTGTTTCTTTGGTATAAATCGACACTACCGGTAATCCTATTATTGAACAATCCGTAATCAACTCCAGCATTTACAGTACTTGTTTGTTCCCACTTTAAGTTACTGTTGTAGGGTTGCGGTCTAAAAGTGTTAAAAAATGTGTTCCCAAATTGATATTGAGCTGTACTATTTGAAATCAAATACAACGGAATCGATGGATAACTAACACCAATATCTTGCTGACCTGTGATACCGTATCCTCCTCTTATCTTAATACTGTTAATAGCATTAATATCCTTCATGAAATTTTCCTCATTCAATTTCCAAGCAACGGCTACGGCTGGGAAATTCGCCCAACGGTTAGCTTCTGTAAATCTTGAGGTCCCATCACGTCTGTATGAAGCCGTAATTAAATACTTGTCGGCAATTGTAATATTTGTTCTAGCAAAAAAAGATTGCAGGTTCACACGAGAAGGAACTACAACAGCTGGAACGGTTACCTTATTTTGAAAATTAAAAGAAGAGCCTGAATTTGAATCTCTAAAATCCTGGTAAGAATATCCACCAGTTACATCTACTTGAGTGTTAATAGAACTAATTTTATTGTTGTAATTCAAGAACAAATCCATCAATTTATTATTTCTTGTAGCAGTGTTTTCATAAGTATTACCAAAACCCGATCCTGCGAGTCCATTCAAGAAATTAGCATTTGTCGACCCGTATGACCTACCAGTTAATTGATCGTAACCAAAATTAGCTACCGCTTTTAACGCTGGTAAAAAATGCATTTTATACTCTGTTTGGATATTTCCAATACTTCTGTACGATGTACCAAGGTTATCAAATTGCTCAATCAATGACAAAGGATTCCTTCCTGCTAACTGATTTATTTCAGTAGGAGACGTGTACCATTGAAAAAATGTTCCGTCAGCATTCCTTACAGCTTGTGATGGATCAAAACCTATAGCAGCTCCAATTGCCCCACGATTACTATAATTATTCTGCATTAATGACGTGTTATTATTTAGCTCAATTTTTAAGTGATTATCTAAAAAATTACCCGTAACACCAACACCAAGTGTCGTTCTTTGCAGATTATCGCGTCTCAAGATACCGTTTAAATTTGCATACCCCACAGAAGCGCGGTAAACAACATTATCAGATCCACCGCTGAAAGCAATATTATGATCTGTTCCAATCGCTGTTCTATAAATTTCATCTTGCCAATTAGTTGTAGCATTGCCTACCAAAGCTTTTTGAGCCGCGGTACCATTTGTATTGATAAAATCTTTAAA
>CAXBGV010000195.1:0-5774 GCA_963975235.1 uncultured Flavobacterium sp.
TTTTTGAAACCTCCAGATCCAACTTCTTTAGTTTGATCGATCATTTTAATTTTTCCTGTAACTTCCATCTTCTATAATTTAATTGTTTTGCTCTAATTTATTTTTTTGCCAAAAGCACCTTCCATGCAGATAAAACATCATTCTCATCTAAGTACTTTTTCGCTTCTAAGTGAATATTCTTCTGATCGTCTGAACTTAAAACGGCCTTGATAGAAAAATTTTCTTTTACAAATATACTAACTTCTTCGGTGCTAGGCAAGGCTTCTATATTTCCTAATTTACCCAAATCATTTCCGTTAAAAACAGGGCTCTTTTTGACAAAATCAGGAATCGCATCAACGCCTACTCCGAGAGTGGTTAATGGCTTGGGCACTTCAAACAAACCTTGATTCGACCTCCCGTACCAATTGCCCCCTAATCGGGATACCAAGTCAATTTTATATTGATCTATTGCGCCGTTTTCGTCTAAAATAGCTTCGTTGATATGTATTTTTACGACTTCGCATAAAATTAAATTCCCTGCTCCACCCTGGTCACCAAGTGCAATAATTTGAGTTACTTTACACTCAAACTGTACTGGAGATTCTATCACTCTAAAGGGCTTTACAAGATCAGATGGAACTTGCGTTAGTCCTGATTTGATGAATTCGTTGACACCATCAGCATACTCTGTGCTTGCTAATGAAGTTTGTTGTACCAAATCGTAATTAACCACATTAATGACAACCTCCTTAGTCGTTTCACAGTTGATTAAGGTATGTTTAATAGAGTTATCGCGCACTCGTCTTGATGGCGAAAAAACTAAAATAGGTGGGTTTGCACTAAATACATTAAAGAAACTAAAGGGAGACAAATTAGGGTTTCCGTCTTTATCAACGGTACTTGCAAAAGCGATAGGTCTTGGTCCTACTGAACCTTGAAGGTATCCTTGTAGTTTTGCAGTTGTAATACTTTTTGGGTCAATAGTAATCATACTTTGTTTTTTAAGGTATCTATTTACAAAAGTAAGTAAATCGTTTAACTATAAAAAGAGTAGCACACGAATTAAAATTAGAATACCAAATTAATAAATAGCCTTGAATTACAATCTGAAATAATACGATAGAAATTTCGTTATATTTATAGCTCAAAATCTACTCTATGCAGTTTTCTGAAAGACGAATCAGCAGTCGCTGGCTTATTATTTTTAGTTCCTTTTTTATCATAATCTTGATACTATGGAACACTTATACTTTTTTTCAAATTTTTAAAAATGAAGAGCGTTTAAAAATGAATCTTTGGGCGAAAGCGCAAAAAACACTGATTAATGCTGGTGAAAATACTGATGTTGAACTCCCTTTGCAAATTTTTAGTAACAACACCACGATTCCGATTATTTTAACGGAGAACGACAGTATTATTAACACAGTCAATATCGCTGACGAAATCATTAATGATAAAACTAGTGCATCACAATTTTTGGCTACCTTAAAAAACGACAATGACCCTATTGTGATTGAGTATGTTCCAGGTCACTTTCAAAGGTTGTACTACGGCAATAGCGAGTTGCTAAACAAACTAAAATTTTACCCCATTGCCTTACTACTAATCATTGTGCTCTTTGCTGCCTTAGTTTATTATTTTTATCGCAGTACAAAGATTGCCACTCAAAATAAATTATGGGCAGGAATGGCAAAGGAAACGGCACATCAAATAGGAACTCCACTATCGTCATTAATAGGTTGGGTCGAAATATTAAAAGCAGATAATGTTGAAGAATCGACTACGATAGAGATTGAAAAAGACATTGAGCGATTGCAAACCATAACCGAACGATTTTCTAAAATAGGCTCGGAACCCGTACTAGAAAAAAGAGATATTGTTGCTGAAACAATAGCGTCCTACACTTATCTTCAATCTCGTTTTTCGAAGCAAATTACGTTTACTTTTGAAGGTCCGCAAGACCCAATATTTGTTAAGCTGAACCCAACATTACACAGCTGGACGATAGAGAATTTAGTTAAAAATGCTATTGATGCTATGAAAGGAAAAGGCAGTCTTGCACTACGCATTAGTCAGGATCACGATCAGGTTAAAATAAGCATAGAAGACAGCGGAAGTGGTATTAACAAAAATCAATTTAAAACTATTTTTGAACCCGGATTTACCACTAAAAAAAGAGGTTGGGGACTGGGCTTATCACTAACTAAACGAATAGTAGAAGAATACCATAAAGGAACTATTAAAGTATTACAATCAGAAATAGGAAAAGGAAGTACGATGCAAATTGTTTACAAAAAAGAAGCTTAGTATACTCTTTTGTAAAACATCTTTTCTCGGCTTGTTGGCGATTTTGAAACGTATTGATATACAAAGTTTTTATGCTCAATTGTCATTTGTAGCGCTGCGTTTAACGACTGTTGTAGTCCGTTTACACTTTGCCTGTTGGCATCACTCAACTGCCCTAGATTGCCTAATAACTTTTGGCACCATAGCAATTTATCATAGGGACTCAGGATCATATTTTTGATCACATTATCATTTTTCAACGGTTTAAACTGTCTGTTTTTAAAGGCAATGAATTGATTCAATTCAGCAACGCCCTCGTTGTATTTTTTTAAGATGAGATTCAGTTGTTCTAAAGAGCGCTCCTCTTGTACGTAATTGATTCTCCTATCGTTATACGATAGCACCTCAGCAATCCTGTCTTCGAGTAATTGGTCTTGTAGAAGTGAAATCTTATTGGCTACATCATAACTAATGTTAGCGGTTGTCCAATAAAATACAGCTCGTATTCTATCGTCGGGAGTAGTGAATTTAGATTGAATGTAATTGGCAATAGCGGCTGTAGAAACGTTTGCGCTAGTGGGGATTTTAGAAATGGGACCGTCTATCCTGCTGTAATCTGCTTTGGCTTGACCAAAACTGAAAGACACATAAAGTAAAGCGTAAAATAAACCGATGGACTTCATTGATAGTAGGATTTCGTTTAAAACAGAAGGAACTATCTGGTTTTAAACGAAAACCATACCAATTTATTGGATCGTAATGTGAACTATAATTTAGAGGCGATGCTTTGTGCTACTGCCTGAAACTCTTCCTTTGTTAAACTCACTTTATTTTGGAACCTCATTTCATCCATTTCATTCAAGGGAATCAAGTGTACGTGTGCATGTGGTACTTCGAGACCAATCACAGACATTCCTACTCGTTTGCACGGAACCGCTTGCTCTAAGGCGATAGCAATCTTTCTTGAAAAATGCATCAATCCTAAATAATGTGCCTCGTCCATATCGAAAATTTTATCGATTTCGAACTTAGGAATACAAAGCGTATGCCCTTTGGCATTTGGATTTACATCTAAAAAAGCCAAATAATTTTCGTCTTCGGCAATTTTATAACATGGGATTTCTCCGTTTACTATTTTGGTAAATATAGAACTCATAGCGGGTAGAAATTAGGGTTTAAATCGTTTTACTGATTACGATTACTCTCTTGAAATTTCTAAAATTTCAAATTTCAAGACTCCGTTTGGTACTGTAATTTCGGCAACATCTCCAACAGATTTTCCTAACAATCCTTTCCCTATAGGAGAAGTAACTGATATCTTTCCGGTTTTCAAGTCGGCTTCACTTTCAGCTACTAAGGTGTATTTCATTTCCATTCCGTTGGTCTGATTTTTAATCTTTACAATAGAAAGCACCAACACCTTAGACAAATCAAGATTAGATTCATCAATCAATCTGGCGTTTGAATGTACTTCTTCTAGCTTTGCAATACGCATTTCTAGCATTCCTTGTGCTTCTTTTGCAGCATCGTATTCTGCATTTTCAGACAAATCGCCTTTATCTCTTGCCTCTGCAATATCAGCAGATGCCTTAGGACGCATTACACTTTTTAAATAATCTAATTCTTCTCTTAATTTCTTTAATCCTTCTGCTGTATAATAAGATATTGCGCTCATAGTTTGGTCGTTTATATAAATAGAAAAAATCCCATCAGGACGGGATTTCTTTCCACAAAGATAGCATTATTTTTTTAAGTCTATAATTATATGTTAATCATATCTCTATCAAAGTTAAATAATTTAAATTTGTTTTACTAATAGTTCTAAATTATTTTAAAACATGAAAAAATCACTGCTCCTACTGCTTCTACTTCCTTTGTTTATGGGATGTAGCGATAATGGTTTTAATAATAACAATCCTTTTTTATCTAATTACTCATTTACCGTAGACTTGAACCTAAATTTACCAGCGTACTCCAATTTAAAATTTGCAAGTAATGCAATTTATTATTCCAGTCCAGCTGTTCCACGCGGTATTTTTATTTTTAATACTGGAAGTGGTTTCAATGCATTCGATGCCGCTTGTCCTAATCAAGCCATCAGTAGCTGCTCGACCATGACGCTTAAAGGAATTAATGTAGTTTGTGCTTGCGACAATACGGAATATAGTTTGTTTACAGGACAAGGCGGAAAGCAATATCCTTTGAAACAATACCGAGTGGAAGTGAATGGAAATATACTTAGGGTGTACAATTAGAAAAAGAGAAATTGCAACTTCAGCGTTAATCCTACCAGAAAATTGATTCCTGCTTGCGGGTAGTAACAAGCGCCTTTGATAGTAGTAACTGCTTGAGGATATGAGAAATCGTCATAATAGGTATAAAAATAACCGTTTGATATGTATTTGTAATCAAAAATATTATTCACCAAACCATTTAGTATAATCGATTTAAAAACAGTTTTTGGTTTGAACTCATACGGAAACTTCAAGTTATTTAAGAAATAAAATTCCAATTCGGATTAAAAATCATAACTCAATAGCCATTAAATCCAATTCACATCAAACATATACACATTTACACTCTTTTTTTAATATGTAAATAAGCATAAAAAAGTATTATTGAATCTAGAAAAATAAAAATGCCAACATTAAACAAAACGTTTGTTAATTCGACATCCTCTGCAATAGATTTTACTTGGAAAAGAGTAGAACTTCTCATGCCAAAATAATTAATTAAAGCATGAAGAGAAGCTATGAAAAGAAGATTTTTGTATTTAGTAAAAAGTATTTGAAATATCAAACCCAATCCAAAAGCTAATAAAATTTGATTTATTACACTAAAAATATCATAATGAAACAAATTTGTAATGTGACAAAAAGCGAAAATTAGAGAGCTAGTGATATAACTTTTAAAAACACGATTTTCAATCCTAAATAAGTTAGAATTCACCAAAGAATAAAAAAGAAAAACTCTACATAAAATTTCCTCAAAAAAACCTGTTGCAAAACATTCAATGATATAACTAACATGTAAATAATTATTAATATTTAAGTTGTCTGAAGCGATTATATTGTGTGTGTCAGAGTAAGAAAAATAAACAGCAAAAAGTATTGTTAAACTAAAAATTGACCAATTTTTTATTAATGACGAAACCTTCTTTTGTTCATTTCCTAAAGATTGAAAAACAAAAAATATCAAAATTAATTTTACAAAAGAAACTATTATTAAATGTACTTCTGCCATCTCTATCAACACATCCAATAGTCTATTTGTAATAAAAAGCGATAAAAAACAAACAAAAAATACAATAGTTGTTTTCTTCAAACCTTGATATTTCATTTTTAAATTTTTTTTCAATAAATATATCACAATTTAATTAAAACCTTACAAAAAAACCCGAAAGCATAACTTTCGGGTTTTGTGATCTTCCTTATTCTGGACTTTAAAACTTCAGTGTTAATCCTACCAGAAAATTGATTCCTGCTTGCGGGTAATAACCTGCTCCT
>CAXBGV010000196.1:0-5756 GCA_963975235.1 uncultured Flavobacterium sp.
CCTACTGCAGTGTTTGCATAACCCTCGTTATTTTCTAATGCACCCAGTCCAACAGCAGTATTGGAGTTTTCGTTAAATTTTCCTCTTCCAACAGTAACACCATTTATAACCGCATCTTTTTCAAACACCTTATTTCCTGCGATATCTTGATCAGAGGTTAAATCAACAAAAGTGCTACTTGATGCTGTTGAGGGCGTAGTCCAGGAAACTACGCCTGAACCATTTGTACTTAATACTTGACCAGCGTCTCCATCAGTATTGGGAATCGTAATAGCACCAGTAGTTATTTTACCATTAGTAATAACATCCGTAATTGCTGAATTCCCTAGTACAATAGTGTTACTCGTATCTACTTTCGCTCCGCTACCAATTGCTGTTGCGTTATTTATGGACCCGTTTACTACTGAATCGATACCAGTTGCACTACCCAAAAAGGTATTGTAACTTCCTGTACTGATATTCATTCCTGCTAAATTTCCGATCGCTGTATTTTCTGAACCCACAGCTTGTGTCATCGTGAAAGCTCCTACCGCTGTATTTCTATTTCCTGCTTGCGCATTGGTTAAGGCAGCGGTTCCAACAGCAGTATTTTCATCTCCAGATCCGCCGTCTCCTTGACGTATAGCATTTGTTCCTATAGCAGTATTGTTGCTTCCTGATGATGATGTAAAAGCAAAATTCCCGATTGCCGTATTATTATACATAGTGCTCGTATCACCATAAACGTAATTAGCAATACCAAATCCAATATTTCCTGTGTCAGATGCTCCAAAAGATCCTATCGTAGTTCCACGAACTAGAATATTGTTTGAAAAGCGTTTATCACCATTAATAGATTGATCGGCTGTTAAATCTACAAAATTACCTACAGCAGTCGAAGACAAATAAGTGTTAGTATCTATGCTACCATCGGCTTTTAAGAATTGAGATGCCGTTCCATTCAAAATTTTAAAAGCTGTAGCGGTAACATCACTAGTAAATCGGCCATCACCTTGAACATCTAATTGATATGATGGATCGTAATTTGCTCCTATCCCAAATCTGCCTTCTCCATCAATTGTTAACCTATTACAGCAGCCACCTTGATGAAGACTAAATCCTGAACCATTTGTTCCAAATTCCCAAATACTAGTCCCTGCCAAAGTTAAAGAAGAGACTTTTACATTTGAAGTAAACGCTGCTGTTGTCCCTTTGATCTCTCCTGATAAAGTGCCACCGGTCAATGGTAAAGACTTATTTTCTGAGGTCGAAATTGCATCTGTAACATATTCTGTTGTGGCAATTTGTGTCGAATAAGTTCCTGCTTCAGCAGTTGGCGCAGAAGGACTTCCTGTGAAAGTAGGTGATTCTATATTTGCTTTTAAATCCAAATTGACATTCGAGGCATAACCACTTAAATCTTGATCTCCTGTATTTGTGCCTATTATCGCAGCTAACTTGGTTTTCTCTGAAGAAGTGTAATCCTCTGTTGATAATCCTTTACCTGTTACTTTATCCACTTTTATGTCTAATAATGCTTGCGTTGCCGCAGAAACCGGCTTATCTAAATCAGCTGTATTATTAACATTTTGCAATTGTAAGTTAGTTTTAGCTTGAATGACTGTAGTAGCATTAGTACCTCCATTTTCAATAGCCACTACTCCTGTAACATTTTCTGCATTTGAAGCAACATGAGCAAACGGAACATATGAAAAATCTTGATTGCTGATCTCGATAAATGAAGAACAACTGCCATTTGTATTTACACCTACAACTAATTTCTTGTTCAATGCTGACCAACTAATATCGTTAAAAGAACTAGCATACCCACCCGTTTGTTGTCCAGTACCTATTATGAGGCTGTATTCGTTTGTATAGTTTCTTGATATTCAACATTAGCAAACTCATCAATAAATTTAAATGACATGCAAATTTGCTTGTCCATCAACGGGAAGTTTTGCCCTACTCCTCTTGTTTGATTGGCGGCTGGATTTAATAAAACAGCCTGATAGGTTATTCCTTTAGTTTGTGCGTAATTAGCTAAAGTGAAAAAGAATATAAAAAGTAAAGTTATTTTCTTCATAATTATAATGTTTAGGAGAGACCGTTATTTTAATTGTTTTTTGATGATTTTAGTATAGTACACAAAATTAGAAGCCGTTAGTTTCACCAAAAACTCCTTACCCGCAATTAAGTCTACGTCAAAAGTCATTAATTTATCGGTTACCATTTGTTCTTTATTGAATACTAAATGTCCTAAAAAATCAAAAATAGATACTTCGACCATACGGTTCATGACTTCCGAAAATTCAAAATTCACAGTTCGTATAAAAGGATTGGGATACGTCATTGTTTTGATCGTACTGACATCATTTAGTATAATAAACTCTGTCCAATTGTTTTGCTGAAAACCTTGCTGTACTGTAAATCCGTTTACAGAAGTTCCAATTACAGATTGTTGACCTATAGATTGGTGTAGTACAATCCCATTTGCTAGCGTTTTAGATTCGGCTTGAGAGCCTATCATTTGATGATGTAAAACTTGTCCGTGAAATGTCACGCTGAAGTAGATACTTCATAGGCACTATTTTTTAAATTAATAAAAAGAACAAAGAATCAATTAGCATGTTTACAAAAGTGAATCAGTTGTAAACACATACGAATATATAGATTAAAAGCATATAAATCCGATAAAATACAGTTTAAATACAAAATTAATGTAAAATAAATATATATTATAAATATTATCTTATAAATTTAAGTAAAAAGAAACAAGAATATATAGGAGCACAAGCGGTTACTTCTAACCATCTATAATTAGCGGAGTCTAAAGAATATAGAACTTAGAAATTTTCATTACTGTATTTCTAATGAAAGGACTTTAGAAGTAGATAATAAATAAACATACAATAACACCTCCAACTTAGCTTGCAAAGACTTCATTAAAAAAATACAAAAACAAAAAAAGCCCAATCTTGCGATTGGGCTTAGTATTGATTGTACTAGCTAACTACTTTTTATAATATTTTCTATATTTAGGATAAGAGAGTGCTCCAACAACTGTTATAAAGCCAAAGCAATACCAAATCCAACTTAAAGAGTGTGCTTCTCCACTAGCATAGGAATGCAATCCTACTAAATGAAAGTTTACTCCATAATAAGTAAATAAAATAGATACAAAAGCAAACATACTCATTAAATTAAAGATCCATTTTCCGCGTAAGGCAGGCACAAAGCGAGCATGAATTACAAACGCGTAGACCATAATACTTATCAAAGCCCAAGTCTCTTTTGGGTCCCAGCCCCAATAACGCCCCCAACTCTCATTTGCCCACTGACCTCCTAAGAAGTTACCAATGGTTAACATAATCAATCCGATAGTTAATGTAAGTTCATTGATATAAGTAATCTCTTGAATGTTTAAATCCATCTTTGCTTTGTTCTTATCATTTGTAAAGAAAATAAGCAACAACGACACAAATCCTAAAATCATCCCAAGAGCGGTTGGTCCATAGCTTCCTACAATTACAGCAACGTGTATCATTAACCAATACGAATTAAGTACGGGCTGTAAATTAGCTATTTCTGGATCGATCCAGTTCATGTAAGCTGCAGATAGAATCATAGATGTAACAAAAGCCGCAGAAGCCACGGTTAACTTCGATTTAATATCAAAAGCTAATCCAAAAAACATAGTAGACCAAGCCACATAAACTATTGCTTCATAAGCGTTACTCCAAGGCGCATGACCAGATATATACCAACGAGCTGCTAGCGTGACAGTATGCAACACAAACAATACCGCGATCACTATATGCATACCATTTACAAGTTTACGCATCAATTTAGTGTCCTTAAAAATCTGAAGAACAGTAAATGCTAACATTAAAATAGAAGCTATTAAATATGCGTAAGGCAATTTTTGTAACAAATCATATTTGTTATATAAAATTTCAGCTGTGATTTTATCTTCACTAGGACGTACTTTACTTCCAAATTTCTTTTGAAAACCATTCAAACTTTCTACTAAATCATCTGCATTTTCATAGTTACCCGATTGGGAAGCATTATTCAACGAACCATAATAAAGTGGTAAAACGCTTTTAGTGTATGTCGAATCCATTCCTTTTAGGCCAGCCTCATTCAATTCTAAAGAGGATACCCATTTGTTATTAGGATCATTCGGGATAGGGAAAATCTTTAAAATTCGTCCACTCAATGCAGACTCCATTAAATTTACCTTTTTGTCCGTCTCGATAAAATCCTTCTCAAACTGATTTGGATTTGCAGCTTTGTAAGCAGCATCTAAGTAAGGAGACAGCTTATAATTCCCTTTTTCATCAAAAAATGCAATAAAAGGTGCTGTCTTTGCCTTTACATCAACTCCTATCAATTTACGAATACTATCATTACCGCTTCGCAAATGAATTAAAGGGATTTCAATCCAAAATTGAGCGTATTGGGAAATCGATAAGAAAACCTGATCAGAGTTCATTCCTTTATAATCATTAGAATGGCTTACTTTTCTCAATAATTCTGACGAGAAAGTATTGATAGGCTTCATTCTACCTCCCGCATCTTGAATAATCAAACGGCCAAACTTAGCTGCATGCTCCTCCTTTACCTTAAATTTATTAAGTAGCGAGTCTAGTTGCTTTTCAGTTGGCGCTACACGAGTATGCGCTGTACCTTCGGTATGATCTTCATGATTCCCATTAGCATCATGTTCGTGGTTGTGCGCTTGCGAAAAACCGCTCATACTTACAAGGAATAGCATAATTGTAAGCAACTTAGCTTTTTTCTTTTTCACAATATCTAGTTTTCGTTTTAAATCTGAAAAACGAGTATTTTTAGTAAACATAATGGCCATCATAGAAAAATACAATAAAAAATACCCTGCGTAGGTAATTCCTGTTCCCCAAGCATCGTGATTAACGGATAAGATGGTACCCTTTTCGTCGGGATCAAATCCAGATTGAAAAAAACGATATCCGTTATGATCTAATACATTATTCATGTAAATCCTTGCATCAAAAGTTTCTTCAGGATCTTGAACAGTAACTTTACTTTCAAATGAAGAATAACTTTTCTCTGTACCAGGATACTTTTCAGCGATAAAGTCATTTAGTTTTATCTTAAATGGCAATACATAAGCCTTACTTCCGTAAAAAACTGAATACTCTTTTTCCCCGATTTTAACTGTTTTAGGCTCACCAATTTTACCTTTAGATCCTAAAATTGTTACTTCTTTTTCCTTTCCCTCTGCTCTAACAGTCAAAACTAGGGCGTCCTCATGTGTTTTTGCCTTAAAGTCGTTGTTCGATTCATAATCAATAACTCCCTTAACAGCAGGATCCGGAAAAACAAAACGTTTTTCGCCAATACTATATAAGGAACGCATCATTAAAGGCTGCACGATATCTTTTTGAACTTCTCCTTCTAACTTATCAGCCATTCGCATGAAATTACCTTCAAATGGAGTTTGAATAGTACTTTTATCTCCATCAATCGTAATATTGATCGCTCCATCCGTAAATTTATTTAGAGCAAAAAGTACATTATGGATGTTCTGAACTTCACCTTCCTTCAAGAAGTGTTCTTCTCGTCCTCCATCTCCTGCTTCTACTAATTTAAAGTACAAAACACCATTAGGATCAGGTTTAACAATTTCCTTAGCACCCATGATAAAGCTCTTATATTCTACTTCAAAAGGAGTATCGGCAAATTTATCGCTTATTCTAAAATTGTTATTGGTTACAGGAGACAGCAATAATGGC
>CAXBGV010000197.1:0-5745 GCA_963975235.1 uncultured Flavobacterium sp.
ATTTTCCCATACAATCATTTTCCGAGTGATTTATCAAGTTATAAAGCCGTAATTTTAGGTGGTAGCCCTTTTTCTGTGAGAGCAGAAGATGCTCCTCATCCTGACTTATCTCAAATTAGAGGCAAATTGCCAATGTTAGCCGTATGCTATGGTGCTCAATACTTAGCTCATTTTAGCGGTGGTGAAGTAGCAGCGTCTAATACTAGAGAATACGGTAGAGCTAATTTGTCTTATATTAAGAAGGACGAACTTTTCTTTGAAGGAGTAGACTTAAATAGTCAGGTTTGGATGAGTCATAGTGATAGTATCAAAGCTTTACCTACAAATGGAGTGAAGTTAGCAAGTACTCATGATGTAGAATTTGCTGCGTACAAAATTGAGGGTGAGACAACCTATGCCATTCAATACCACCCCGAAGTATTTCATTCCACAGACGGCTCGCAAATGTTAGAGAATTTTTTAGTAAAAATTGCTGATGTACCTCAAAACTTTACTCCAACCGCTTTTGTCGAAGAGATGGTGGCAGAGTTAAAAGAGAAAGTAGGGAATGATAAAGTAGTTTTAGGCCTTTCTGGAGGAGTAGATTCAACTGTAGCAGCAGTTTTATTGCACCAAGCAATAGGTAAAAATCTCTACTGTATATTCGTAAATAATGGTTTACTTCGTAAAAATGAATTTCAAAGTGTTTTAGATCAATACGAAGGTATGGGTTTAAACGTAAAGGGAGTAGATGCTTCTCAGCGTTTTTATGATGCCTTGGCTGGAGTAACTGATCCAGAAGCTAAAAGAAAAGCGATAGGAAACGCGTTTATCGAAGTCTTTGATGCTGAGTCAAATTTAATAGAGGATGTTACTTGGTTGGCACAAGGAACAATTTATCCAGATGTGATCGAATCGGTTTCTGTAAAAGGACCATCAGCTACAATAAAATCACACCATAATGTAGGTGGTTTACCAGATTATATGAAGTTGAAAATTGTTGAACCTTTGCGCATGCTTTTCAAAGACGAAGTACGAAGAGTGGGTGCCTCTCTTGGCATTGACCCTGAATTGTTAGGTAGACATCCTTTTCCTGGTCCTGGATTATCAATCCGTATCTTAGGAGACATTACTTTAGAAAAAGTACAGATTCTGCAAGATGTAGATAAAGTTTTTATCGATGGTCTTAAGTCTTGGGGATTGTACGACAAGGTGTGGCAAGCAGGAGCGATCTTACTTCCAGTAAACAGTGTAGGAGTTATGGGTGATGAACGTACTTATGAAAAAGTAGTAGCACTTAGAGCTGTCGAATCAACAGATGGAATGACAGCAGACTGGGTTCATTTGCCTTATGATTTCTTAATGAAAGTGTCTAACGATATTATTAATAAAGTTAAAGGAGTCAATAGAGTTGTCTACGATATTAGCTCAAAACCACCAGCGACGATTGAGTGGGAATAAATAATAAAATGAAACAAAATCTATAGTATAAATTATTTTATTACTTGAACGATAATAGCGGTACCCAATTTTACTTTAAAATTTGGTACCGTTTTTGTTATCTTTGAGCCAAATCATTTACAAAAACAAAACGATGAAGTATTTTTTTGCAGTATATCTAACATTTTTACTTGGGGGCGCTACTGTTTTTTCTCAAAATAAAGTAATGACACATAAGGTACAAAAGGGAGAAACGATTATTCAAATTGCCCAAAAGTATCAGGTTACCCCTTATGATATCTATCAATTAAATCCTGACGCACAATCAGGCTTAAAGCCAAATACTGTTTTGTTAATCGCAAAACAATCAGCGACGAAAAAAGAGATTGCTGCTGCAGTACAAAAAGCAAATGCAAGCACACATTCGCACACAGTATCTGCAAAAGAGACAATGTACGGAATTAGTAAAACCTACGATATTACTGAAGAAGATTTAAAAAAATCTAATCCATTTTTAGAAAAAGACGGGTTGCAAATAGGTCAAATACTGGTAATTCCGACGAAGGGTAATGTAAAAACGGTCCAGGAAAAAGCAGTTGCTCAAACTGCTTTTTTTCACGAGGTTATGGCAAAGGAAACAAAGTATTCTATCGCAAAACAATACGGAATTACGATTGAGGAATTAGAAAAAAAGAATCCAGAGGTAGTAGCTAATTTACCTATTGGTTATAAATTAATAATAAAAGGAAGTGCTCCAAAAGTTTTACCTAGTGCTGCTCCGGTACAAGCCGTAAAGCAAAAACTAACCCAAGTCGAGACTCCAACTGTGCCAGAATATACTACTTATGAAGTACAGCCTAAGGAAACCTTGTATAGCTTGTCAAGAAATTTTGGGTTAACTCAAGAAGAATTAATTGCTTTAAATCCTGATATTAAAGAGGGAGTTGAAATTGGAATGGTTTTAAAAATCCCTGCCAAAACAGCTGCTTCTCAAGAAGTAAAAAAGGAATATACAGATTTACAGCCTAAAATAAATTTTGATACTCGTAAAAGACTTGTATTATTGTTGCCTTTTAATATTTCTAGAATAGAAACTGACTCCTTAAATAGTACGGTAGAACGCTTGAAAAAAGATAAGTTTCTAAATATGACTTTAGATTTTTATGCGGGTGCTTTGATTGCTATCGATTCTGCAAAAACAATGGGATTGCCTATTGATGTTGAGATCTATGATTCTCAAGAGACAAAAAATAGTTCTGCAATTGCTAGTATTGTTTCTAGTTATAAATTACAATCAGCAAATGCGGTGATTGGGCCCTTTTATCAAAGTAATGCCGAAGCAACGGCGCAGCTCTTAAAAATAAATAATGTTCCAGTTATTTCGCCTCTCTCTAAAGACGTAGGGCGACCTTACGGAAATTTGTTCCAAACAATTCCTTCACCTGAAGTGGTAAAAAATAAAATGTTTGAATTCATAAGAGCCAAAAACGGAAATGTAATGGCTGTTGTAGACAAGAAAAAAACATCAATTCTTGACTATTTAAAGCAATACCAACCCAATGTGCCGCTTGTAGCACTAAATAGTGGTAGTAATATCAGTGCCGAAAGTTTAAAAGGACTTTTGGTAAGAGACAAAATGAATTTTGTGGTGATGGAGACAGCAAATACAATGATGATCAAATCTACAATTGCTGCGATGTTAAGTGTTATGCCATCTTATCAAGTGCAACTTGTGATTTGGGAACCTAATGAAACTTTAGATACAGATGAAATTAAATTTTCAAATTTGACTAAATTAAAACTGATGTATCCATCCGTGACCAGAGATAATGCCTTAGCTGAAGGGATTGTTTTTGGGAATAAGTTTAAAAAATTGAATACTATTTTTCCGTCAGATTATGCAACCCGTGGTTTTGATGTGACCTTTGATACGATGATGCGTATGGCTCAAGAAGTTAAATTTGAAGAAACAGTAAATGCTGTTGCGACTGAGCAAGTAGAAAGCAAGTTTGAGTATTATAAAAAATCTGATGGTGGTTATACCAATAAAGGAGTTTTTATTATGTACTACGATGAAGATTTAACTATTAAAGAAGCCAAGTGATAGAAGTTTGATGCTAAGGCAATTGTTCTTTGTGTTTTAAAAAAAGGAAAGTAATGTTTGTAAATGAATTGACAATAAAATGCCTTTTCTCAAGATAAAAAATGGATAGAAATCAGCAACAGCTTGTAAAATTAGCACATACCAAAATGCCCTTTGGTAAATATGAAGGAAGGTTTTTAATAGATTTGCCCGAATATTATGTAGTTTGGTATCATAATAAAGGGTTTCCAAAAGGGGAGCTAGGAGAGCAGTTAGCGCTGATCTATGAACTAAAACTGAATGGGCTCGAAGAACTAATAAGAAACATAAAAAAGAAATATCCAAAACCTCATTGATTTGCAATATCAATGAGGTTTTTTACTTAGTAAATAGAGCGGTTTGTTAAATAATGATTTTGTGAATTATCTCATTTCCAAATTAGCATATTCTAAATTTATAATCGTATTTTTGCCAAGTTTTTTACACAACTACAACACAAACTAAAACAGAATGAATCAAACAAAATATATTTTTGTTACAGGAGGTGTGACTTCTTCCTTAGGTAAAGGGATTATCGCAGCATCTTTGGCAAAATTGTTACAAGCAAGGGGTTATCGAACGACAATTCAGAAATTTGATCCTTATTTAAATGTTGATCCAGGAACACTTAATCCTTACGAGCATGGAGAATGTTATGTTACGGATGACGGTGCTGAAACAGATTTAGATTTAGGTCACTATGAACGTTTCTTGAATGTGCCAACTTCTCAGGCTAACAATGTTACAACAGGTAGAATCTATCTATCAGTTATTGAAAAGGAGAGAAGAGGAGAGTTTCTTGGAAAAACGGTTCAAGTTGTTCCTCATATCACTAATGAGATTAAAGAAAGAATGCAATTGCTAGGTAACTCTGGCGATTATGATATTGTGATTACGGAGATCGGTGGTACAGTGGGAGATATCGAATCGTTGCCTTACATAGAATCTGTTCGACAGTTAGTTTGGGATTTGGGAGAGAGTAACGCAATTGTTATTCATCTTACATTGGTGCCTTATCTAGCAGCAGCTGGTGAATTAAAAACTAAACCAACGCAACACTCTGTAAAAACTTTGATGGAGAGCGGTATAAAAGCCGATATTCTTGTTTGTAGAACGGAGCACGAGCTTTCTCAAGAAATACGTAATAAGTTGGCTCTTTTTTGTAATGTTAAAAAAGAGGCTGTCATTCAGTCGATTGATGCATCTACTATTTATGAAGTACCTAATTTAATGCTAGAGGAAGGTCTTGATACTGTTGCATTGAAAAAATTAGATTTACCTAAGAAAGCGGCTCCAGATATGAAAAATTGGAATACTTTTTTAAGCAGAATTAAAAATCCAAAGCATACCGTGAATATTGGTTTGATTGGAAAATATGTAGAGATGCAGGATTGTTATAAGTCTATTTTAGAGGCTTTTATTCATGCTGGTGCGGCAAATGAAACTAAAGTAAACGTAGTGTCAATTCATTCTGAACATATCACAGCAGCAAATGTTAGTGACAAATTGAAAGGTTTAGATGCAGTTCTAGTCGCTCCTGGATTTGGAGAAAGAGGAATTGAAGGAAAAATAGAAGCAGTACGTCACGCACGCGAGAATAAAATACCTTTCTTTGGTATTTGTTTAGGAATGCAGATGGCAGTTATAGAATATTCAAGAACTATTCTAGGCTATGCTGAAGCAAATTCTACAGAGATGAATGAAGGTACTTCGCATCCTGTTGTGAATTTAATGGAGGAGCAAAAAAATGTTACTGACAAAGGAGGAACTATGCGTCTAGGTGCATGGAAATGTGATATTAAAGAAGGATCATTAGCGTATAAAATTTACGGTAAAACAACGATTTCTGAACGTCACCGTCATCGTTATGAGTACAACAGTGCTTATGTTGATGTGCTAGAAAAAGCAGGATTATCTGCATCAGGAATTAACCCAGATACTGGTTTAGTTGAAATCGTAGAGATAAAAGATCATCCTTTTTTTATTGGTGTGCAATACCATCCAGAGTACAAAAGTACAGTGGCTAATCCGCATCCAATATTTGTGAATTTTGTGGCCGCAGCAGTAGTTGCAAAAAGAAGTAAGTAAATAAGTACCCAAAGTGGGTAGAAATAATTATACGAGTTTATTGAAATACTATAAACGCGAGAAGAAAAACAATAATTTGTGTTATAATGGAAGAAAAAAAGTTTGACCCTAATTCG
>CAXBGV010000198.1:0-5728 GCA_963975235.1 uncultured Flavobacterium sp.
ATTTGTACGCACGCCAAAATTCAACATAGAAGCCTTAAAAGACAAATGGAAACAAAATGTATACATCTCGACCAAAATCTCAAAAAATGTGATTATGGAAGGAATTCTTACGCTTTATTTCCTGTTTGGTCTAGCCTCAGCAGTTCACTTTAACGACTATGGATTATTTCCTTTTCATTTGATGCTTTTTAGCGGATTTGCATTTGTCTTTATTAAATCGATACGTGTGATACGATGATTATTTTTACTTCAAATACAACTATAGTAAAGTAGTTTCTATTAGGTACTTAATTTAAGCTTGATAAAGATAAACTAGAGCTTTCTCTATCTTATGTATCAGCATTTGTGAGCGTATTGTATTGGCATTAATGTGTGGTAAGGCCAAATTGAAAGAAACTAAAATTGTTGTTTTAGTGCGAGTTGTAGATGGATTTTGATTTGGATTTATTTAAATTGCAACCCATCTATCATCAGATTTTTTGTACTAACTGTACAACGTACGACCTTTAATATGGGACATTTGCTTGCTGTCGAAATTGTACGATGTCATTTTTGCCTACTGAAAAAAGAACAGCTTGAATACCAAAAAATCAGTACCTTTAGAGCCATAAATTATGTGGAAAACCATTTATGGAAGTAATCAAAATAAAATCAAAATTAGAAGTAGAAAATTGGGTGGGCTTGTACAGCGACCAACTTTACTCTTGGGCATTGCACAAAACATCATCCAAAGAAACGGCCGAAGATTTAGTGCAAGAAACGTTCTTGGCTGCATTTCATAAAATTGAAAGTTTCCAGGGCAAAAGCCAACCTAAAACATGGCTGTTTTCTATACTAAATAATAAAATTATTGATTATTACCGATTAAGTGCAAAGACAACAAATATAAATTTCAGTCTATCCGAAAGTACTGCTAATCAGAGATCCGAAAACCTGTTTACAGAAACTGGCTGCTGGAAAGACCAGGAGATAAATCCCATTTGGGAGCAAGAACAAGAACTTTTAGACAATCCAGAATTCAATAATGTCATGCACGATTGTTTAGAAGAATTACCAAAAAAGTGGAAAATTGCAATAACCTCTAAATATTTAACAGATAAAAAGGCGGAAGAAATTTGTCAGGAGTTAGAGATTACTGCGTCTAATTATTGGCAAATAGTACACAGAGGGAAACTGTTAATTAAAAAATGTCTTGAGGTGAAATGGGTTTCATAAATCCGAAAAAAATAATGAAGTTATTATGAAAAAAATAATGAATTTGATGATAAATTCTTGCAAGAAAACTACCGAATTGATAGACAAACAGCAGATTACATCATTAACAACCAAAGAAAAATTACAATTACAAATACACAAATCAATGTGTAACACTTGTAACGCATACGAGCAACAATCTAAATTAATAGAAAATGTTGTTGCCAATTGGTTTAGTGCAAAATCGCAAACAACAGTACGATTAGACGACGAGAAAAAGAAAAAAATAATAGAGGAAATAAACAGGTCTTAAATGTACTTATTGTAACTCTTGGAGGTTAATGAGACAAAGTAAGTATTTTGATACAGCAATCAAAAACCACTACAATTAGAGCGACTATCAGGATCGTTTAATATTAGCTTCCTGTTTTAAATAAAAAACGAAAGCCATCCAATAAAAGGAGCAATAACATCTGAATAGAAAACTACAAACGATAAAATCTCGTAGATAATAGAAGGTGAGATCCAAAAGTAGTGCAAAAAAGAGTTGCAATACTAAACGGGTAAATTGAGCAAAATTGATAAGGTGTTACTTATTTTAAGATTAAAAAAATAAAATCAATGCTAACCTTACATACTTACAATAGTAAAAACCTGAAAAATTAATTAGTCTTTGGCAGTAATTCAGTCGAGCACAATTTTACATTAGATCAGGTTTACTTTGCAAAAAACAACTTTTAAACAAGACCGAAACGTATAAATACAATAAAATCAATTTGATCTATTTATGAAAAACACAATCACTCTTATCGCATTGCTAATTTCCGTTTTCAGTCAAGCGCAAAGTACAATTGCAAAAGAATTAGAAAGGTTAAATAACAGAACCGTACCTTATATGTCTGTGCAGGAGTTGCAAGCACGCCCTGAAATTGTAGTTTTAGACGCCCGAGAACCAAAAGAATTTAACACCAGTCATATAAAAAACGCATTATTTGTAGGTTTTAACAAATTTGATATCAAAAAGGTGACTAGAAAAGTAAGTAACAAGAACACCCCGATAGTTGTTTATTGCTCTATTGGTGTTCGATCTGAAAAAATTGGAGAAAAACTGCTTAAATTAGGGTACAAAAACGTTTATAATTTATACGGAGGGATTTTTGAATATAAAAACGCAAATGGAACCGTAGTCAATAATCAAAAAAAAGCAACAGACAGCGTGCATACCTATAATAAAAGATGGAGCGAATACTTACTTAAAGGAGTTAAGGTATACGAAAATTAATAGCAAGTAGTGGCATAGCTATTAGCACATATGCAATACCTTTACACATAAAATTACTCATTTCTATTTGAAGTTTACATAATGGAAAAATACATTGATATACTTATAAATTCTTATAGCGGCTATTTTAATTATCTAAAAACCGAAGTTTTATTCTGGAAATGGGATAATTACCTTTATGGTTTGATCGCTATTTCATTGGCAGTTTGGTTACTAGAAATTATTTTCCCTTGGAGAAAACAACAAGCTATCTTTCGAAAAGATTTTTGGCTTGATTTGTTTTACCTCTTTTTTAATTTTTTTCTGTTAAATCTAATTTTACTAATTGCCTTGTCTAATGTGGCCGAACAATTTATAAATGATGCACTAGGAGTTCTGGGATTAGAACTAGCTTCTATTCAACTGTTTTCTATTTCATCCCTACCACAACCTCTAGCATTATTATTGTTTTTTATCATTAGTGATTTCCTGCAATGGAACGTTCATAAATTATTACATACTTTACCTTTTTTATGGAAAATTCATAAGACACATCACAGTGTGAAGGAAATGGGATTTGCTGCTCATTTTAGATACAACTGGATGGAGCCCATTGTTTACAAATCATGCTTGTATATTCCTATTATTCTTATTGGAGGCGTTAACTTAGAGGATGTTTTTATTGTTCATTTTATAACCATTGCAATTGGGCATTTAAATCACGCCAATCTAGGTTGGGATTATGGTCCTTTAAAATACCTATTTAATAATCCAAAAATGCATATCTGGCACCACAGTAAAAAAATACCTAACAAAAATGGTGTCAATTTTGGAATCTCCTTAAGTCTATGGGATTACTTATTTAAAACTAATTACATACCAGAGGATGGAAGAGATATTGAATTGGGTTTTAATGATGAAGCAGAATTCCCCACAGATTTTATTAAACAAGAATTGTATCCGCTAAAAAATGACTAATTCTTAAAAGGAAATACTTTCCACAACAGCAGTTTTACAACAATTAAAAAATTAAACTATGAAAAATTTCCTATTAGCATTAGTAATGCTACCTATTCTTTCCTGTGGAAAAACAAAAGATGACACACAGAATACAGCTACTGAAAGCAGTTCGTATTCAACTGCCGACTCTGCGGTTACAACAACAAAGGAGACAGACACAACATCGATGACTAAGACAACGATTGATAATACCACTACTGTAGAAAATGATAAAATAGTTAGTACAACGGTTACTAAAACTGAAAATCCAAGTAGCTACACAATTGCAACAGAAACTGAAGTAGCAGCAATCAATCACTCCAACTGGACAACTTTATTACAAAAAAATGTTTCGAGAGCAGGAATTGTCAACTACAAAGGTTTTCAAAAAGATAGTAAAGCTCTTAGTGCTTACCTCGCAGAGTTATCAGCAAATGTACCAACAAAGTCGACTTCAAGAAATGCTACACTTGCCTATTGGATCAATACATACAATGCCTTCACGGTCAAATTAATTATTGACAACTATCCAACAAATAGCATTAAAGACATTAACGACCCTTGGGGGAAAAAATTTATAACTCTGTCTGGAAAAAAATACAGTTTAGAAGGCATCGAAAATGAAATCCTACGTAAAATGGATGAGCCAAGAATTCACTTTGCTATTAACTGTGCCTCTGTATCATGTCCTAATTTATTAAATGAAGCCTTTACAGAAGCAAAGTTAGAACAGCAACTAAAGGCAGTGTCTAAAAGTTTTATTAATGACAAAACTAAAAACACAATTACAGCTAATAAAATCGAAGTTTCTAAAATATTTGATTGGTTTGGAGCTGATTTTAAAAGTAAGGGTTCTGTTATCGATTTTTTAAACCAATACAGTACAACTAAAATCAGTACAAATGCTCAGGTTAATTTCAAGGAATATAACTGGGGTTTGAACGAGTAAAAAATAAAATCTCCAATTATAAAAAGTGGTAGTCTCGTTGCTCGTGATCTAGCAACTATCAAAAACAAATCGCTGCTTAAAAATAACTAAGTCGTAATTTAAATAACAATCTAAAAAATTTAGTAAGGCTATAATTCATTTATAGTCTTACTTTTTTTTGCAAACAATTTAACTTTTGTATTGCATAACAGATTAATTTACATATTATAACTTATTTACCAAACATCCAAATCAGCAATAAAATAACATACTTCTAAAATCGATTTAGTTTAAAAGTGAAACTTATTTTTTTTTGTTTAATTAAAAGTGTTTTTTATTAAACAAAATAAACAGGGTTAATTTGTTCTATTAGAATTAAGACTAAACAAATACCTTCCATTTCAAGCCAATAGAAGAACATCAAGAAATGGTACTCGAAAATTTTAAACATCTCACTAGTCAACAACTTACAAATAATTGTTAATTTCTTACAGAAACAGAAGTAATGTTAAAATTTAACGTAGTTTTAAAATACTCAAAAACAATTATTTAGTAAATATTTGTGTTTTTTTTTATTTTTTTAAAACCAACACGATATAATTCACGTAAATGATTGAAAGTATAACAAAACAATTTAATATTATGATTAAAAAACAATTATTATTCATTCTTGCTGTGACAACATTTGGATATGTTAATACGGCTCATTCTCAAAGTCCAATTAGTGGATTTATGCAAGGTAAAGGAAAAGGAAACATTTCTGTTTCATATAGTTCCGAAAAGTATGATAAGGTATACTTAGTACCACAAGAAACAGATGGTGTACCTGTGTTTAATGAAGTACAATTAAACAGTACCAATTTGTATGCTACTTATGGAGTATCTGATCAATTAGATCTTGTATTATCAGTGCCGTACATTAGTGCTGAAGGTAATGCTTCACAAGAAGTATTAAACAATCTTAACTTCTCAAATACTAGAAGCGGAGTTCAAGATGTATCATTTTACTTGAAATACAACCCGTTGTATCACAATTTCGGAAAATCGTCTTTACGATTAATTGGAGCGGTAGGAGTAAAAACACCATTAAGTGATTACAGAGCTGATGAAGGTTTACAATCTATCATTGCAATTGGAAACAGAAGCACAACGGTTAGTGGTCTTGGACTTGCAATGTTCAAAATGGACTCTGGACTTTTCGCTTCAGGACAATTCGGGGTAAATCTAGCTTCAAATGATGTACCAAATTCGATCACATCAGAAATCAAATTAGGTTACGCTGCTTCTAAATTTTACGGAGATGCTTTTATTGCAGGACAAAAAAGTAATGGTGGTGTAGACATTTT
>CAXBGV010000199.1:0-5688 GCA_963975235.1 uncultured Flavobacterium sp.
TATTACTAATGATTGTTGCTAATCGATACTACATTATCGCTTTCTAGTTGTCGCTTTGCTTTTTTGACAGCGTAAAACTCTATAGTATTGTTGATGTACATGGCATTGATTTTAAGTAGTTCAAAAACAGTGTTAACTCGACGAGAGGCTACTTCTTTGTTATAGGTAGTTGAGGCAGTGCGACAACAAAATCCTTCCTCTTTTAAAACAGTGATCTCGTTGGCTATTTCTAGCAAAGTACGGAAATCACCCTTCGATTTCTCATTAACTATATTATTATTTAAATAAACTATGTTAGTTTTTCTTCTACATATATAGATATGAAGCAGAAAAGAGAAAATCTGCGCTATTTGTTTTCATTTAAAAACATTTATTTACGTTAAAAATACGACGTAAAAACACCATTAATTGAATTAAAAAACCCGATAGTTATTTGATACTATCGGGTTAAATTACGATTTGATCATAAAGTTATTTGGTAAATAATAATTCTCTGTACTTCGTCAATGTCCAAAGTTCATTATCTACTAAAAGCTCTAATTTATCACAGTGTTCTCTGATAATTTCAAAATAAGGCTTTACATTATCGCAATACGCTTCGGCCATTTTTTGAGCATCAGTTAAAACGTTTGCTTTTTTTCTTTCATTAGTCATCGCTAACACCTTAGAATTAATTCCCTCTATGTGTTTTGAGATAGATTTGATTATGATAATTTGTTCTTTGGCTATGCTTTCAAAATCTGCTCCAAAGATATCTTTCAATCCTTTCACATTTTCAATCAAGGTATTTTGGTAACGAATAGCAGTTGGTATTACGTGATTTGTTGCGATATCTCCTAAAACTCTTCCTTCGATCTGAATTTTCTTTGTGTATTCTTCTAATTCGATTTCGTATCTCGCCTCTACCTCTATATGATTCATAATTCCCATTTCTGAAAATAAATCTAAAGCTTGTTTCGAAGCTCTGGCTTTTAAGGCTTGCGGTGTAGTTTTAAAATTACTTAATCCTCTTTTCTTAGCTTCAATTTCCCATGCTTCGCTGTAACCATCACCTTCAAAAAGGATTTTTTTAGAATGCTTGATGTACTCTCTTAAGACATTAAAGATCGCATCGTCTTTTTTCATGTCCTTCGTTTCGATCAAAGTATCTACTTCTTTCTTAAAGTCTTTAAGTTGTTTAGCAACAATTGTATTTAAAGTAGTCATTGCATTTGAACAGTTTGCTGTAGAACCTACTGCTCTAAACTCAAATTTATTTCCTGTAAAAGCAAATGGTGATGTTCTATTTCTGTCTGTATTATCAAGAATTACTTCTGGTATTTTACCTACAACATTTAGTTTTAAATCTGTTTTTTCTTCAGGAGATAATTTCCCTTTGGTTACACCTTCTAGTTCTTCTAATACTTTAGTTAATTGAGCTCCAATAAAAACGGAGATAATTGCAGGTGGCGCTTCATTTGCACCTAATCTATGATCATTACTAGCTGTTGCGATCGCTGCTCTTAACAAAGCTTCATAGTCATTTACAGCCTTAATGGTATTGATAAAAAAAGCTAAAAACTGTAAGTTAGTCATTGGTGTTTTACTTGGACTCAATAAATTTACTCCAGTATCAGTTGCCAAAGACCAGTTATTATGTTTCCCTGAACCATTTACACCTTTAAATGGTTTTTCATGTAATAATACTTTCAAATCATGACGTTCAGCCACTTTTTGCATCACATCCATAAGTAAACAGTTATGATCAACCGCTAAATTTGTTTCTTCAAATATTGGCGCAAACTCAAATTGATTTGGCGCAACTTCATTATGACGAGTTTTAACAGGAATCCCAAGCAACATACATTCTTGTTCCAAATCTCTCATATACGTTAATGCACGAGTAGGAATTGCTCCAAAATAATGATCATCTAATTGTTGCCCTTTGGCAGAAGTATGGCCTAATAAAGTTCTACCGGTCATCATTAAGTCAGGACGAGACTCGGCTAATGATTTATCGATCAAAAAGTATTCCTGCTCCCAACCTAATGTTGCTGTAACTTTTTTAACATTTTTATCAAAATATTTACAAACATCCGTCGCTGCTTCATCAATAGCTGATAAAGCCCTTAATAAAGGTATTTTATTATCTAATGCTTCTCCTGTATACGAAATGAATACTGTAGGAATACATAAAGTTGTACCATAAATGAAAGCTGGAGATGTTGGGTCCCAAGCTGTATAACCTCTAGCTTCAAATGTGTTTCTAATTCCTCCATTTGGGAAACTAGACGCGTCTGGCTCTTGTTGCACTAATTGTGCTCCACCAAATTTCTCCACTGGATCACTACCATCGTATGATGTTTCAAAAAAAGCATCGTGTTTCTCAGCTGTTGCTCCAGTTAATGGCTGAAACCAGTGTGTATAATGCGTCACTCCTTTTGAGAGTGCCCACTCCTTCATACCCATTGCGATATAATCCGCTAGCTTTCTATCAATTTTTGTACCGTGCAATACTGCACTTTGAACACCTTTTAAAGCATCCGAAGTCAAATATTGCTTCATTGCCTTTTCATTGAACACATTTGAACCGAAAATAGCAGATTTTTTTCCTGATTCTTCAAATTGAACTGGTTTTCTTGTGGAAGCCTCTCTCAAAGCTTGGAAACGAATTGTTGACATAATTTTTTTTTTACAAAGTTAATGAATTGTCCTCAAAAAAGCAGACTAACCTAAATGATAATATAATAATAATATTCAAAAATAATAACAATTTACAAATAGCACCCTATCAAAAATAGGGTTTTCACAAAAATTCTACCTCAGCACACAAAACACCCCCTCTTTTTTAAGCAAAACGCAAAATACTTTTATATTTGCAAAAAAAATAAACAACCAACCAAAATTTGTTACCATGGCAAAAATAAAATTAGAATACATTTGGTTAGACGGATACGAACCAACTCAAAATCTACGAAGCAAAACTAAAGTTGAAGAACACGAAAATTTTCAGGGAACCTTAGCCGAAATAGGAAACTGGTCTTTTGATGGATCATCTACAAGACAAGCAGAAGGTGGTTCATCTGACTGCTTATTGGTTCCTGTTGCGATCTACCCAGATCCAACTCGCCTTAACGGTTACTTGGTAATGACCGAAGTTATGAATGCAGACGGTACACCACATGCGTCAAACGGAAGGGCTACGATAGATGATGATGGCGATTTTTGGTTTGGTTTTGAACAAGAATATTTTATCATGGATACAAAAACTCTTTTACCTTTAGGATTCCCTATTGGTGGCTATCCTGCCCCACAAGGAATGTACTATTGCTCTGTAGGAGGAAAAAATACCCATGGCCGTCAATTAGTCGAAGAGCATGCTGACTTATGTATCGCTGCCGGAATTAATTTTGAATGAATTAATCAAGAAGTAGCTTGCGGACAATGGGAATTTCAACTTTTTGCACAAGGGGCTAAAAAAGCAGGTGATGAAATTTGGGTAGCAAGATACTTACTAGATCGATTGACTGAAAAATATGGTTACTATATCGAATATCACCCAAAACCACTGGGAGATACTGACTGGAATGGTTCAGGAATGCACGCCAACTTCTCTAATGAAGTACTAAGAACTTGTGGATCGAAAGAAACTTACGAAAAAATATGTGAGGCTTTCCGCCCTGTAACTGCAGAACATATTGCTGTGTATGGCGCTTACAACGATTTACGTTTAACTGGTAAACACGAAACCGCGTCTATTCATGATTTTTCGTATGGAGTATCTGATAGAGGATGTTCAATCCGAATCCCTTTGATGACTGTTCAAAAAGGTTGGAAAGGTTGGTTAGAAGATAGAAGACCTGCATCAAACGGTGATCCTTATAAAATTGCTGCACGAATTATACAAACAGTAAATTCAGTGTTGTAATACACAACTCCTTTTATAAATACCAAAAGTGCCATTATTCGTAATGGCACTTTTTTTGTTTACACATCAAAAAGAAGTTCTTCATTATATAATACAAAATCAAGAATCAAAAAGTATCTTTGTGTAGGAAACAAAAAATAAAGTTATGGTTATCTGGATTTCTTTTTTCGTTATTATCACTATCATTCTTGCTTTAGATTTAGGTGTATTTAACAAAACACCTCATATTATCAGTGCCAAAGAAGCTACAAAGTGGACCGCTATATGGATAACGGTATCCTTTTTATTCTCTGGAGTTATCTACTGGATTTATGCGAATGGCTATATTGAAAACCCTGACAAACTGAAACCAGCAGCTGCATCAATAAAATACATTACCGGTTACTTAATCGAACTATCTCTAAGTATTGACAACATTTTTGTTATTGCTATTATTTTTTCTGCCTTTAAAATCCCCCAAAAGTATCAGCATCGCGTACTTTTTTGGGGTATTCTTGGAGCCATCCTTTTTAGAGGTTTAATGATTTACTTTGGCGTTCTTATTATTCACAAATTTGCTTGGACTACTTATATTTTTGGCGCTTTTTTAATTTACACTGCTGCGAAGATGCTACTGAACGGCGATGACGATCAATTTGATCCTAAAAGCTCATTTGTTTACAAGGCGATAAAAAAAATAATGCCCATATCTAATCATATTGACGGTCAAAAATTTTTCGTGAAAAGACGACATATAGCAGCTGCGACACCTTTATTTGTTGCCCTAGTAGTTATTGAAGTTATGGACGTTGTTTTTGCTGTAGATAGTGTACCAGCGATTTTAGCTATCACAAATGATCCGTTTTTAGTATTTAGCTCTAATATATTTGCGATCCTGGGATTGCGATCCATGTACTTTTTCTTGGCTAATATGCTGGAAAAATTCAGTTACCTAGAATACAGTCTCATTGTAATTTTGACCTTTGTAGGAGTAAAAATGATTTTACAAGATTTCATAGAAATTCCGGAGTGGGCTTCGCTAGCTGTAATAGCTACTTCTCTTATTGCAGGAGTATTGCTTTCTCTAAATAAAAATAAAGGCACAACGAAAAATTAGAATAACAAAGCCAAAAAAAAAGGATAACTTTCGCTATCCTTTTTTTTGGCTGTTACTATTATTTAGCAATAGTCTTTTTTTGAACTTGACTTTCCTTTAAATTCAAAGCATTCATGACGGCAAAATAATCTTTATTATTCACCTTGGCAGATAAAGTAGATGGTATTATTACTACTCGAAAAGTTTGATTATTAATAAAACTAGGCTTATTCAACAAATTATAAGTTCCTCTAGCCGAAATTACAAAATCAACTTTACTAAAATCAAAATCATAATCTAATTCATTACCATCATTGTGATAAATAGTCCTTGGTATTAACTGCCAAATTGGAGTTGTAGAATTTACAAGACCACTTAACCTGTATACTAAAATAGTTTCATCATTAAATAAATCGCCTCCTATTTCAAACCCAAAAGTACTTGAAATGTTATATTGATTATCTGTAACTCTGCCCAAGAAAACATTCTTTAATTCAAATGCTTGCGGTATAGTGTCGGTATCAACAACATTAGATTCTGTTACCGTACAACTCTGTAAAGTCGCTAGAATAATAATTGCGAAAAGGGTAATTAATTTTTTCATAATAATATTTGTTTAAGGTTATGTTTTGTATTAAAGAGTAATCGTTTTTATATCGCTTTCTTTCAAACTCAACTTTGAGACTACGTCAAAATAATCTTTTTT
>CAXBGV010000200.1:0-5595 GCA_963975235.1 uncultured Flavobacterium sp.
ATTTTGGATTGGATGCTCCAAAGTAAATCAATATCTTCTTCACGACCAAAACCAGTTTCGATTCGGTGTAATACCTTTTCTAACCAACCTGTTCCTTCACGGCAAGGCGTGCATTGCCCGCAAGACTCATGGTGATAAAAACGAGAGAAATTCCAAGTATTTCTAACGATACAAGCGGTATCATCATACACAATAAATCCTCCTGATCCTAACATCGATCCGGTAGCAAAACCACCATCACTTAAAGATTCATAAGTCATTAAACGATCTTCTCCATTAGCCGTTTTAAAAATCAAATCAGCTGGTAAAATAGGTACTGAAGATCCTCCTGGCACTAATGCCTTTAATGGTCTAGCAGAACTCATTCCACCTAAGTACTCGTCAGAATTCATGAATTCATCGACACTTAATCCAAGTTCAATTTCGTAAACACCTGGGTTTTTAATATTTCCAGAAGCTGAAATTAGCTTAGTTCCTGTAGATCGACCAATTCCTATGTTTGCATAATCATCACCCGAATTATTTACAATCCATGGCACTGATGCTATTGTTTCTACATTGTTTACCACAGTCGGGTTTGCCCACAATCCCGAAACTGCAGGAAATGGTGGTTTGATACGAGGATTTCCTCTTTTCCCTTCTAATGATTCGATCAAAGCAGTTTCCTCTCCACAAATGTAAGCACCTGCACCTATGTGAACGTAAAGTTCAAGATCAAAACCTGAACCTAATATATTTTTTCCTAAGAAACCTGCTGCTTTTGCCTCAGCAATCGCTCTTTCTAGTATTTTGTAAACCCACATGTACTCTCCACGAATGTAAATATACGATAGGTTTGCACCTAAGGCAAAACTAGAAGTAATCATTCCTTCGATTAGTAAGTGAGGGATAAACTCCATCAAATACCTGTCCTTGAATGTTCCTGGCTCAGATTCATCTGCATTACAAACTAAATGACGTGGTTTTCCTGATTTTTTATCAATAAAACTCCATTTCATTCCAGCAGGGAAACCCGCTCCACCACGACCGCGAAGTCCTGATTTTTTAACTTCCTCCACCACTTCGTCAGGAGACATTGCTTTCAAAGCTTTCTCTACAGAAGCATAACCTCCATTTTTGCGATATACTTCGTAGGTCTTAATTCCTGGAACATTAATTTTATCTAATAATATTTTTTTTGACATCTTATTTATCGTGTAATATTATTTTATTATCTCTACAATCAGTAATTAGCTGATCGATTTTATCTTTAGTAAGGTGCTCTTTGTAAAAATCACCAAGCTGCATCATAGGAGCATAACCACAAGCACCTAAACACTCCACGCCTCTAACTTCAAAAAGTCCGTCAGCGGTAGTTTCACCTATCTTAACTCCCAATTTTTCGCAGGTATAATCCATCAAATCTTCGACTCCGTTTAAGCAACAAGGCGAAGTTTGGCAAAACTCAAACATGAATTTCCCAACTGGTTTTAAATTATACATCGTATAAAATGTAGCCACCTCATATACTTCAATAGGTAAGATATGCAAAATTTCAGCCACTTTATCCATCAATTCAACACTTAACCAATTGTCATGTGCATCTTGAACCTCGTGTAATACAGGCAGTAAAGCTGATTTTCTTTTATCTTCTGGATAATGACTAATTAATTCATTGATGCGACTCATCAATGCTTCGGTCATATTTATTTCTTGTTTGTGCTGTGTTCTTTCCATTTTTTTTAAATCTGCAATCTAAAATTTTTAAGCGTCTAATTCTCCTGCAATAACATTTAAACTTGATAAAATCACAATAGCATCTGATAGTAATGCTCCTTTAATCATTTCAGGATATGCCTGGTAATAAATGAAACAAGGTCTTCTAAAGTGCAGTCTGTATGGTGTCCTACTTCCATCTGTAACTAAATAGAACCCTAGCTCTCCATTTCCGCCCTCAACAGGATGGTAAATTTCAGCCACCGGAACAGGAACTTCACCCATTACAATCTTGAAGTGATAAATTAGTGACTCCATATTATTGTAAACATCTTCTTTTGGTGGAAGATAATAATCTGGAACATTGGCGTGGTATTCATTTCCTTCTGGCATTTTAGCCAAAGCCTGACGAATAATACTTATACTTTCCCAAACCTCAGCATTACGAACACAAAAACGATCGTACGTATCTCCTGATTTCCCTACTGGCACATTAAACTCAAAATCTTCGTATGAACTGTAAGGCTGCGCTACACGCACATCATAATCAACACCAGCAGCACGTAAATTGGGTCCTGTAAAACCATAGGCCATAGCTTGTTCTGCAGTGATTGCTCCAACATTTACGGTACGATCAATAAAAATCCTATTTCTTTCGAATAAGTTTTCAAATTCTTTCCATGCAACTGGAAACTCTACCAAGAAGGTATCAAGTAATTCAAATGCTTTTGGAGACCAGTCTCTTTCAAAACCACCAATTCTACCCATGTTTGTTGTTAAACGAGCACCACAAATTTCTTCGTAGATTTCATATACCTTTTCTCTAAATTGAAAAACATATAGAAATCCAGTATAGGCACCTGTATCAACACCAAGAATCGAATTACAAATTAAGTGATCGGTAATACGCGCTAATTCCATTATGATAACTCTCAAATACTGAGCACGTTTAGGCACTTCAATATTAAGTAGTTTTTCTAATGTCATCCACCATCCCATATTGTTTATAGGCGACGAACAGTAGTTCATACGATCTGTAAGCGGAGTAATTTGGTAAAACGGACGGTTTTCAGCGATTTTTTCGAAAGCACGGTGAATGTATCCAATGGTTGGTTCCGCTTCTAGAATTCGCTCCCCATCCATCAACAAGATATTTTGAAAAATACCGTGCGTAGCAGGGTGAGTAGGACCTAAATTTAAGATCGAAAGCTCACTTCCGTCTTCATTAAGTCTCTCCTTTATTATTTTAGCATAGCGATGCTCTGGTGGTAATAATAGTTCTGACATTTATAGAATGTGAAAAATTATATATTGTTTTTTTTTAGCAATTATCTACGGTTCTTCCAAAGAAACGGTCGTCTTTATCGGTACGTCCTCCGTCTTCCATCGGAAACTCTTTACGCATGGGATGCGAAATCATTTCATCCATATTCAAAATACGTTTCAATTGTGGGTGACCAGTAAAATCTACACCATAAAAATCAAATGTTTCTCTTTCCATCCAATTGGAGCTCAAGAATATATTTGATATAGTTTTGATCTCTGGTTTCTCACCGTTCAAAAAAGCTTTGATTTTGATTCGCTTGTTTTCATACCAATTGTGCAAATGGTAAACTACTGCAAATTGCTCATCAACATCGCTGTCTGGATAATGAATACCACACAAATCCGTTAAAAAATGAAAACGAAGTTCTGGATCGTTTTTCAAAAAAAGAATAATAGCCTTGTTTTGATCTGCGTTTATTTCAAAAGAAAAAATATCTCTCTCTTGTTGAAAATTATAAACTGCTTCACCAAAATTAGCGACTAATTTATCTTGAATAGCTGTATTTTCTAATGCCATTTTATTTGATATTATAAGAGGCTAATAACTCCTGATATTCAGGAGAACTTCTTCTTCTTACTGATTCTGTTCTTACTAGTTCTTGCAGCTTCATAACACCATCCACAATTTGCTCAGGTCTAGGAGGGCATCCCGGAACATAAACATCTACTGGAATAACTTTGTCGATTCCTTGTAGAACTGAATATGTATCAAATATACCTCCTGAAGAAGCACAAGCACCAACTGCAATAACCCATTTAGGTTCTGCCATTTGCTCATATACTTGTCTTAAAATAGGCGCCATTTTTTTCGAAATAGTCCCCATTACCAACAACATATCCGCTTGACGAGGAGAAAAACTCACTCGCTCAGATCCAAAACGTGCCAAATCATAATGAGACGCCATTGTAGCCATAAACTCAATTCCGCAACAAGAAGTCGCAAAAGGCAACGGCCAAAGTGAATTAGCACGCGCCAAACCCACAACATCATTTAGCTTTGTGGCAAAAAACCCTTCACCTGCAACGCCATCTGGAGGGGCAACCATATTTACACTTGAATCACTCATCATTTCTATTATTTTGAATTGTAAATCTTGAATTTGCTTAGACTAAGACCAAAATCTTAAACACTGCATTCAATCTTTATAATATTTTTATTCCCACTCTAAAGCTTTCTTCTTGATAATGTAGAAAAAACCAACTAGCAATAAAGACATAAAAACTACCATCTTGATCATCCCTTCCATACCTAACTCCTTAAAATTGATTGCCCATGGATACAAGAAAATAACTTCAATATCAAATAGTACAAACAAAATCGCAACTAGAAAGTATTTTACTGAAAAAGGAATTCGAGCATTTCCAATAGATTCTATACCAGACTCAAAGTTTTTGTCTTTATTTTCTGAAGATCTTTTTGGGCCTAATTTACCAGACACCAATATCGTTCCTACTACAAATCCAACCGCTAAGATGAATTGCATTAAAATAGGGATATAATTTAATTGATCAGATTGCATAATAATTGTTTTTTTAAACTAAATAAGCAACAAAGATAGGTTTCACGGAATTAAAACACAAGTGCAAAACAGAATTTAGTACCATCCGATTCAGCACAATCTTATAATTTTTATTCATTATAAATAAGTAAAATACAATGTATTTTAGGTATCAATAATTTCAGTTTTAAGCAAAAAAAAACGTCCCGAAAAAATTCGAAACGTTTAAACACTCTTAAGTAAAAAAAATATTAGATAACTGCTACTTTCGCAGCAACTTTTCCTTTTCTTCCTTCTTCTTCTTCGTAACTCACTCTGTCACCTTCGCGTAATTCTTCCGCGTTGATTCCTGAAGCGTGAACAAAAATGTCTTTTCCTGTTTCTTCGTCTGTAATGAATCCGTAACCTTTTGACTCATTGAAAAATTTAACTGTACCTGTACGCATTGTAATTGTAATAATAATTTATAATAAGGCAAATGTAATATTTAATATCATACGAACGATATTATTCTGCATTTTTTTAATAAAATAATTGATTTCCAGCGTTTTCGCTTAATTTTTTAGATTTAAATCAATATGAAGTTCTTTTAATTGCAATGCATCAATTGTCGATGGTGCATCGATCATAACGTCCCTACCTGAGTTATTTTTAGGGAATGCAATAAAATCACGAATGGTTTCTTGCCCACCTAAAATAGCAACTAATCGGTCTAAACCAAAAGCCAATCCTCCGTGTGGTGGAGCTCCAAATTGAAAAGCATCCATTAAGAAGCCAAATTGTGCCTTAGCGTCTTCCTCAGAAAAACCTAAATATTTGAACATTAATTGTTGCGTCGCTTTATCGTGAATACGAATAGAACCTCCTCCTATTTCATTTCCGTTTAGTACCATATCATAGGCATTAGCACGAACTTTTCCTGGCGCTGTCTCCAGCAAATGCATATCCTCTGGCTTAGGAGACGTAAAAGGATGGTGCATGGCGTGGTAGCGTCCACTTTCTTCATCAAATTCTAATAGAGGAAAATCAACAACCCATAAAGGAGCGAATTCAGCTGGATTTCTAAGACCTAATC
>CAXBGV010000201.1:0-5560 GCA_963975235.1 uncultured Flavobacterium sp.
GGGTGACGTAGGTAAAGCAGGTGTTGCCATAGATTCAGTTGAAGATATGAAAGTACTATTCGACCAAATTCCCCTAGACGAAATGTCGGTATCCATGACTATGAATGGAGCTGTTTTACCCATTATGGCATTTTATATCGTAGCTGCAGAGGAACAAGGTGTTAAACCCGAATTACTTTCAGGTACCATACAAAACGATATTCTAAAAGAGTTTATGGTGCGTAATACGTACATCTACCCACCAACTCCCTCGATGAAAATCATTGCAGACATATTTGAATATACAAGCAAAAAAATGCCTAAGTTTAATTCTATATCAATTTCAGGCTACCACATGCAAGAAGCTGGAGCAACTGCAGATATTGAGCTTGCTTACACGCTCGCTGATGGACTGGAATATATTAGAACTGGACTATCTACAGGAATGAAAATTGATGAGTTTGCTCCTAGATTATCCTTTTTCTGGGCCATAGGAATGAACCATTTTATGGAGATTGCCAAAATGAGAGCTGGAAGAATGATTTGGGCCAAATTATTAAAACAATTCAGTCCACAAGACGAAAAATCACTAGCATTAAGAACACATTGTCAAACTAGTGGATGGAGCTTAACAGAACAGGATCCGTTTAATAATGTGGCGCGCACGTGCATTGAGGCTACAGCTGCTGCATTTGGAGGAACACAGTCTTTACATACTAATGCTCTGGACGAAGCAATTGCATTACCTACTGACTTTTCGGCTAGAATTGCGAGAAATACGCAAATCTTCCTTCAAGAGGAAACCAAAATCACCAAAACTGTTGATCCATGGGCTGGAAGCTATTATGTAGAGAGTTTGACAAACGAGATAGCGCAAAGTGCTTGGAAACTTATTGAAGAGGTAGAAGAGCTAGGTGGAATGACCAAAGCAATTGAGGCGGGAATTCCAAAACTTAGAATTGAAGAAGCTGCAGCAAGAAAACAGGCTCGTATCGATAGCGGACAAGACATTATTGTAGGAGTTAACAAATACCGTTTAGAAACAGAAGATCCACTGCAGATTTTAGACGTAGACAACCAAATGGTGCGCAAGCAACAATTAGAACAACTCGATCAAATAAAAACCACTCGAGATACTGCAAAAGTACAAGCCGCTCTCGAAAAATTAATTCATTGCGCAAAAACTGGTGAAGGGAATTTACTTGAATATGCTGTAGAGGCTGCTCGTTACAGAACTACTTTGGGTGAAATAAGCGATGCACTAGAAACAGTTTTCGGTAGATATAAAGCTCAAATTAAATCATTTAGCGGCGTGTACAGTAAAGAGATTAAAGATGATAAAAGCTTTGAAGAAGCTAAAAACTTAGCAAATAAATTTGCCAAGCAAGAAGGGCGTCGTCCTAGAATTATGATTGCGAAAATGGGACAAGATGGTCACGACCGAGGCGCTAAAGTTGTAGCAACTGGTTATGCCGACGTAGGCTTTGACGTGGATATAGGTCCTTTATTTCAAACTCCTGCCGAAGCCGCAAAGCAAGCCGTAGAAAATGATGTACATATTTTAGGTGTATCATCATTAGCAGCTGGACATAAAACATTAGTTCCTCAAGTAATCGAAGAACTAAAAAAATACGGACGAGAAGATATTATGGTAGTTGTTGGGGGTGTCATTCCGGCGCAAGATTATCAATATTTGTTTGACAATGGCGCTGTAGCAGTTTTTGGTCCTGGAACAAAAATTAGCGAAGCAGCCATTAAAATTCTAAATATCTTAATGGTCGAATAAAACTATAGACGCAAAATAACTTGAGAAAATAAAAGGGATACGCTTTCAAATGAAAGTGTATCCCTTTTTAATAAGACAATAAATCGTTACTTTATAGCTATTGCATTTACGTTAGCTTCAATTAACGAAGTATCATATCCTCCAAATGCCTTTAAGTAACTCCCTATCGAAGTTCCATAAGCATCCTTGATAGATCTCTTGCCATTGTGTCTGAAATATTTTTTTACAGATCCGGCTCCACCTAAATGAGCTGCTGCCAAAATACCTGATTCTGTAATTAATATACCATTAACCACTTTACCTTCATATCTTTCGATAACATCTTGAAGTAAGGCTTTGTTTTTAGACAAAAGGGCTACAAAAGCTCTTTCTTGCATTCTAGGACTTTGTAGGAACAACTCTGGGTTGCGAATTCCTACTGCTTTTAAAGCGTCTGCACCAAATTGGTACTTTCCTAAATAACCTAGAGAATTAATTTTTTTGTACTTGTTTTTCGATTCTTTAAAACCAAGTGCTTGTTTAAAACCGACAAATAAATTTCCTGTAAAAGGAATGTTTAAATCAGTATAACTCTCTTTTTTTTGAGATGGATATAAGTATTGAATTCCATCTGTGTTTTTTATTAGAAACCATTCATTTGACTCTACTTTAAGCGGTTTAAAACCGGAACTTAAAAAGGCTATAATAATAGTTAAACTCGCATAAAAATACCACTTCTTTACCATAAATTGTTTTTCTTCAAAACGCTGTCCCGTTAAGAAATTTCTGCGTGCAAAGATACAATAATATTTATAAACCTGAAAACCAAGTTGTTAAACTTATCTAAAAATAGAATAGATGACCTCTAAATGACTCTCTAGGAGTATATTCCAAAGTAGGTGCAGGAATTTTTATCGTATTAAAAACCGAGAAAAAAGTCTTCAAAATTGGTGATTTAGTTTCGATTTTCGTCAGATCTACGTCTAAACTCAAGTAAAACTGCCTCTGTTTTTGGATATCAAACCCATCATTTAATCCACTAAATTTACCGTTTCCGCTAAGCATTCCATCGGCTCCATAACCCAATGCTAAATTGAGCCATTTCGGAATTTTTGAGTCTGTAAAAAAAGAATGCAAATTGACCGATAACCAATAGGTTTGTCCGTTATAATCTTTGAGGATATTCTCAGGCAAATTACTGCCTAGTACTTCAGGTCTAATGGCGGCATATGAATTGGTTTGAAATGAAAATTTTGGTGTAATGCGTTGTTCTTTCCAGAGCAATTCTTGAGTAACGTATAGAGCCGTCCCGGATGCATTAGCAATCAGGTCTCCTGTAGAAGCTCCCCACTCTGCCGAAAAACCATCAAATACCTCCACGACAGTCAAAAATGCAAACCCTAGTCCAGAGCCATATAGTAATTGCTGTTTTTTTGTAGCGCCAGTCCATTGCAACATTTCGGCGCCAAACCTTCCTATATGGTAAGTAGCATAGAAGTGACCTACCTTATCCATTTGCAACCAGTCTGCATTGTCATTGATAAAATGAAAGTTTGATCTAGGATAGTCAGCATACCAAAGCTGGTTTAGACCGATCAAAGCGGCAGTTCCAGCCGAAGCTTCAGCAATGAATAAACCATTCTTTCTCTTTGCGTTTAGACTATCTGAGGGTGTTAAAAAGTGTTCAATAGTATTTTGGGCGCAAGTCCCCTTCGAAAATGCAAGAAACAGTAGAAAAAAGAAAAACCATTTTTTAAACACCAAACCTACCTTTTTACGCCTTGTGCATTAATCCAGTCTGAATATTTCTTGGCATTACGATTGTGCTCGTCTAGGGTAGCTGCGAACTCATGATAACCAAAACGCTCTACACTAGCACAGAAATAAATAAAATCATTTTTTTCGGGTGTAAGTACTGCTTCCAATGCTGTAATATCTGGCATCGCAATAGGCCCAGGTGGAAGTCCAATATTTACATATGTATTATAAGGAGATGTCATTGTTAAGTCTTTATAAAAAACTCTCTTTATTACTTGATTAAAATCATTTGCTTCCTTTTTTATGGCAAAAATGACAGTGGGATCGGCTTGAAGCGGCATCCCTAATCGCAATCTATTCAAGTACACTCCTGCTATACGTGGTCTTTCGTCTTTTTTTACGGATTCTTTATGTACGATAGAAGCTAAAATAGTTGCCTCAATAATTGTAAGTCCTTGTTCCTTAGCTTTGGCAACTCTTTCTGATGTCCAGAAATTACGGTACTCCTTAATCATCTTATCTCTAAACTTAATAGCCGATGTGTTCCAATACGTTTCATATGTATTAGGAATAAACATAACCATAACGTTATCTTCATTAAAACCATTTTCTTTTAAAAAGATAGAATCTTTGAAGGCGTTTACTAACGACACGCTATCTGCTTCGATTTGAGAGCCAACTCTACCCGCCAAATTCTCAATACGTTCTTGATTATTAAATGCCAATTTAACAGGTACATTTGATCGCATTGCTTTTACCAACTCATAGCTATTCATTCCTTTTTTTAACAAAAAACGTCCTGATTTCACGTTGGCAGGATAGCTCATTTTGCCTGCAACCATTGTAAATCTGTCCATATTTACCACATAAGGACTCACTAAAGAAATGGCTTGATCATAATTTGCATCCGTTGGAACGTACACAAATACTTCTTTTTCAGTAAATTTGGTATTATCTGAGAAAATCTGATTGATTAATACAAATCCATAAAGCATTAACCCTGATATAACCACAAGTGCTGTGATTGAAATTATTTTTTTTGTATTCAAAACTTATATTTTAAAGTGTTAGTGTATTAATTGATACATTGCCTCATCTTGGTAATGTCCGTTTATGAGCGTCCAATCCTTTTTTACGCCTATACATTCGAAGCCAAATTTAGTAAAAAGAGCAATGCTAGACTTATTTTCAGTATTTATATTTGCATATAATTGATGCACATTTAAATGATAAAAAGCATAGCGTATTAAAAGATCTAACGCTTCTGAACCAACATTTTTGTTTCTGTTCTCCACCCCTTGGATCACAATACCAATACCTGCTCTATTATTTTTTGGATCAAAGTCAAATAAATCTATCAGACCTATTGGAGGAAAATCTTCGTCTTGGCAAATTGCCATTCGCAATTGTTTGGCCTCATATATATCCTGCTGTGCATTCTCTAAATATTGCTTGACTAAAAACCTACTGTAAGGAGTATTCGTGTTACTAACAGGCCAAATATTCAAGTCATTTTCAATAGCGTAAACAAATTCGAGGTCGTTTGGCTCTAATGCTCGCAAGTAAATCGAATCTCCTTTTAATGTTATCATGATAAAATTTTACACATAGATTAGATAGTAATCGTTCCTTCGAACACAAATACTGCAGGACCGGTCAAAAAAACATCGGTGTAAAGGTCTCCTTCTTTTGTGAATGAAACGCCTAACTTACCACCTTGTACATTAATATTAATTGCAGACGATTTAGTTAGTTCATTTGCACTCATCGCTATAGCTACAGCCGTTGCTCCTGTTCCGCACGCTAATGTTTCGTCCTCAACTCCTCTTTCGTAGGTTCTCAAGGCAAAAGTGTTGGCGTCGATTTGCTTCACAAAATTAATATTACTTCCCTCCTGTCCGTACAGAGCGCCGTAACGTATTGCAGCTCCATTCTCTTTTACGTTGTAACTTTCTAAATCAGCTACTAATTGCACGTGATGCGGTGAGCCTGTGTTTAAAAAAGTATAATCACTTTGCTTATTTAAAGCTGTTACATCAATCATTTGCAAGGAAACTA
>CAXBGV010000202.1:0-5535 GCA_963975235.1 uncultured Flavobacterium sp.
TACAACGGTTAATGAAACCAATAGTAGCCATTTTAAATTTTTTATCATTTTATCTCTATTTTTTTAATGAATACTATTCGAATTAAGGATTAATTGTCCAAGAAGCAAAATACTGCTGCCCTATTAATCCCGCTCCTAACACTTGACCATACTCTTTACCTGCAATATTAGATGCTCCAATTTTTAATGTTGATTTTAACGACGGGATACCGTAATTAATTTGAGCATCGATAACCGTAGCAGCATCGATTACACCATCAACCATTGAAGACTGCCATAAGTACGAAGTATTATATCTACCGCTAATATTGAAACCAAAGTTTTTGAATAATTTTTCGTTTCCAAAAGAAGCTTTTGCTCTGTGTTTAGGCGTGTTAAATCCGGCTTCAAAACTAGGATCCTTAGATTGGTCAAAATTAAAGTCAGCATAATTATAATTCACACTAACTTCAAAATCCCTATATACTTTGCGAGACAAACCAATTCCAAAACCTAATGATTTAATCTCTAAAGGAGTGTTTGTATACAACTGAAAAGTTCTTGTATTACCACTTTGTATAGCCTGAAATGCTTTTTGACCATCAACAGTAGTTAACCCACCTCCATCAAGCGCTTGACCGTATAAAGGAGTAATTACATTTAGGTTTCCGATGAAGTTGTTATAGATATTATAATATCCATTGATATCAATCGATGTTTTATTAATAAAAGATCTATACCCTAGTTCAAAAGCCTTAACCTCCTCTGGTTTAACCAACTGTGCTGTAGTTTTCCTTAACAATGCAGGGTTTCCTGCTGCTGCAAAAGCCTGAACTGATGAAGCCAAGTAAGAATTATTGTAAGCTCGTTCACCAGTAATTTCAACCGAAGTTGCACCTGCATTCAACTGACCAGCTGCCCCATTAATTGGCAAAGTTTCTACAAATCGCGTAAGGTTATCTGGCGCAGATCCTAACAAAATAGCACTACCAACATTAAAACCTATGTATTGATCTTGTGTAGTTGGGTTTCTAAAACCTGTTTGGAATGAACCTCTAAAATTATGTTTTCTACTCTCTCCTCCAGAATACACTAGAGACACTCTTGGTGAGTAATTTCCGTTAAAATTTTGCGCTTTGTCATATCGAATAGATCCTGTAAATTTCAAGCGGTCATCCATTAATTTTTTTGTCAATTGCGTGTAAGCACCATATTCATTATAGTTAATAGGACCAGCAGCATCCGTGTAAATACGACCAAACGAGTTCAATGAATATTGTCTGTATGAACCACCAACTTGAATCTCCGCAAAATCAATTAAATCCTTAAAGTTATAATTGGCATCAGAATGATAAATTTTAGAATTATCAACTAATTTTGAACCTTTTAAAACATCAGCCTCTCCAATAACACTTGCAAATGCAGATTTGAAAGCAGCAGTTCCAGGAAGTAATCTTCCAGTATCTGCAAAAGCTCTTGCCGCATTATGAGCTGCTTGAGAATTTGGCGCACCACCCAAAGTAGCTTGCACATAAGCACTAGCATATTCACCAAACCAAGTAGCATCTGGTTTCCACTGTCTATTTACGTTAATACCCGTAAACAACATGTCGTATGATTGCCCGCCATCCTCAGTAGTTGTATAACCTCTTAAAAAGAAATTTTTACCTTTGAATTCTAGCTTGTGCTGTTGCATGAAAAAGTTATTCAAATAATATCTGTTTGCACCTTGATAAACCGCATTTCCAAAACCAAATTTAGACTGTACAATTACTTCCAAATCTTCATTTCCAAAAGGTCGGTAATGCAAAGCCAAGTCCATCTTAGTATTACTAGCTTTATTGTCTGTCAAGTCAGTTTCATTGTAACCCGTTCTACTAACTGTAGAATTAGGCAAAATCCCTCTAAATACGCTATATTGAGCAGGCGTAATTCTTCCTGCTGCTAGTAAACCATCAGAAACGTTCCTAATATTTGTAGCAACCTCGTCACCGTATACATTTATACCATCATAATTTGGATTGGATCTATCTAATCCAGCTCTAGTTTTATCATCAGTATTTGTTGCATACCAATCAGTACCACGCATATAAGTAAAGTTAGCTTTCATAGCCAAATAAGGACTAAAAGCTTTTGCCATACGGATTCCGTAATCTACGTAGTCATTATTACCAGCTGCTTTTTGACTTGTTTGTCCAAATTTAGCATAAGCCGTAATTCCTTCGTTAGTAAATGGACTCTTGCTCGTCATGAATAAAATTCCGTTAAAGGCATTCGCACCATACAAAGCAGAAGATGCCCCTGGTAACAATTCTACACTTTGAACATCGATTTCAGACACACCAATTAAGTTTCCTAAAACAAAGTTTAACAAGGGAGAAGAGTTATCCATCCCGTCTACTAATTGCATAAAACGAGTATTAGCAACTGTAGCAAATCCACGTGTATTAACCGACTTAAAAGACAAACTACTCGTATTCATTTGTACTTCCTTCATGTTTTCTAAGCCATCATAAAACGAAGCAGAAGCTGTTTTTTTAATATCAGCAACACCCATTCTTTCAATGGTAACCGGAGATTCTAAAACACGCTCTGGAGTTCTAGAAGCAGATACAACAATCTCATTAAGAAGATTGTCTTCATCTTTTAAAATTACACTGATCTTTTGACTTGCCGAAGTAACATTTACCTCTTTTGACACGAAACCGATACTAGTTACCTCAATCTTAAAAGGAAAAGCCATAGCTGTACTTAAGGTAAATTTCCCGTCCATATCTGATACCGCCCCACCAGTACCTCCGACAACTCTAATATTGGCCCCAATAATAGGCAGTTTATTACTATCACTAATTAAACCCGTGACAGAGTTTTGCGCAAAACTAATGCAACAAAAAAAGAAAGATAAAAAAAGTAAGTGCACTCTCATTTGGTTATATTTTATTGATTTATGGAGCCAAAATACAATTAATTTTCATATCAATAAAAAAAATAGGTTTTTTTTTCATTATCACTAATTAATTATTTAAATTATAATTTATTCAGCATTATTGATTTTTGAAGTAAAACCAAATATTTAGTTAAATTTTAACAAAATACTATGCTTACATATAAAATTAGTTTCAAAAATGCATATATCATAAAAATCATAATTCTAATTATTTTTCAAAAAAAAAGCAAGACCCAAGGATCTTGCTTTAAAACTAGTACTAAAAAACAGCTTACTCAACAGTAACTGATTTTGCTAAATTGCGGGGCTGATCGACATTACAACCTCTTAACACCGCAATATGATATGACAATAACTGCAATGGTATTGTTGTGATCAATGGAGACAATGCATCGGAAGTCTCTGGAATTTCGATAACATAATCTGCTAACTCTCTAACCTGAGTGTCTCCCTTTGTAACAATTGCAATTATTCGACCGCTTCTTGATTTTATCTCCTGAATATTACTAACGATTTTATCATAATGACCCATTTTAGGAGCAATTACAACTACAGGCATCAACTCATCGATTAAGGCGATAGGACCGTGCTTCATCTCTGCAGCAGGATAACCCTCAGCATGAATATATGATATCTCCTTTAACTTAAGCGCCCCTTCTAAAGCAACAGGAAAATTATATCCTCGCCCTAAATACAAACAGTTAGGAGCGTCTTGAAATGTTGCTGCAATTTCCTTAGCTATATCATTTGTTTCCAATGCTTCTCTTACTTTTTCAGGAATAAGATCTAACTCTTGCAAATACATATGGAAATCCGAATGAGACAAAGTCCCTTTCGCTTTCGCTAAACGCAATGCCATCATTGTTAAAACTGTAATTTGAGTGGTAAATGCCTTAGTTGATGCAACACCAATTTCTGGTCCTGCATGCGTATAAGCACCTGCATGCGTCTCTCTTGAAATAGAAGAACCAACAACATTACAAACTCCAAATACAAAAGCACCATTTTCTTTTGCTAATTTAATAGCAGCCATGGTATCTGCTGTTTCTCCAGACTGAGATATTGCAATTACAACATCTTTGCTATTTATAATTGGATTTCTATATCTGAACTCTGAGGCATATTCAACCTCAACAGGAATTCTAGTAAACTCTTCAAAAATATACTCTGCCACTAAACCTGCGTGCCATGACGTACCACATGCTACTATAATGATTCTGTCAGCGTTTAGAAATTTTTCTAAATTATCTTCTACACCTGACATTTGAACGATCCCTTCATTTGCATGCAATCTACCTCTATACGTGTCTTTTATAACACTAGGTTGTTCGTAGATCTCTTTCAACATAAAATGATCGTACCCTCCCTTTTCAATTTGCTCCAAATTCATTTGAAGTTCTTGAATGTAAGGATCTACTAAGGAGTCATCCTTAATATTTCTAACCTTCATTGACTTATGCAAGCGAATAATAGCCATTTCACCATCTTCTAGATACACCGCATTAGAAGTGTATTCGATAAAAGGTGATGCATCCGAAGCTACAAAATACTCTTCTTCACCAATACCTATCGCCAACGGACTACCCAATCGTGCAGCCACCAATTCTCTTGGATTTTTTTTGTCAAAAACAGCAATAGCATATGCTCCCACAACTTGGTTTAACGCAATTTGTACTGCTTTTCCAAGTTTAGTACCCTCTTGTTTTTGTATTTCTTCAATAAGATTAACTAATACCTCTGTATCTGTATCTGAATGAAAAACATAACCTCTTTTTATTAATTCCTCTTTCAAAGGCGCATAATTTTCGATAATACCATTATGTATGATCACTAAATCCCCAGAATTAGAAAAATGCGGATGTGAATTAACATCGTTAGGCACACCATGTGTAGCCCATCTTGTATGACCAATACCTATAGTACCGTTCATAGTCAATTCATTAGCAGCTTTCTCCTCAAGGTCAGCTACTTTTCCTTTGGTTTTACAAAGTTTAATTTCCTTACCATCATAAACCATCACTCCAGCACTATCATAACCTCTATACTCTAGTCTTTTAAGGCCTTTAATAACGATAGGATAAGCTTCTCTATATCCAATATATCCAACTATTCCGCACATATCTTAATTATTAGATTTTGTATAATAAATTTCCAACTTCAGCTTCTTCGTTTCATCTGCTACATTATTCCCGTACAATACCGTTCCTAACGGAGTAATAACTGATGCTTTTGGTACTTTTGAAAAGAGTGTTTTTGCTGTTCTCAACCTAGCAGAAGTTGAATTATTGATATCACCAGTTACAACAAGTCCTAACTTGACGTTGGTAGAATCAGCATTTTTTATTAAATTTCTGATTTGGTTAGTCAATCTAATTTTATAGGTCTTTCCACGACCGTCAGTAACAGCTTCTTTATTAATGATACCACTATAAATGAATTTACCATTCTGTGCTTTTGTTCCTGAACTTGCATCTACTTTATAATCAAAAATAGATTGGCTATTTGTCAAATCATACAAGTACACTCTATTTGGTTCTTTTGTTGCAGCCATGGTGGTAGCATCAATGTGAAAAACTAAATTTGCTTCGTTTATTAAAATTTTCTTTCCA
>CAXBGV010000203.1:0-5469 GCA_963975235.1 uncultured Flavobacterium sp.
TGAGTGGTGGCGTTTATTTAGCAGCTATTTTATACACATTGGTTTTTTACATTTAGCCGCAAACTGCTTTGCGCTAGCCTACGTTGGTTTGTTTTTAGAATCACATTTAAAAAGAATTGGTTTTCTATCCCTTTATCTATTTTGTGGCCTATTTGCCAGTTTGACTAGCTTGTACTGGAATGAGAATTTGGTTAGTGCTGGCGCTTCGGGTGCTATTTTTGGAATGTATGGGCTACTAATTGTATTTCTAGCTACTAACACAATACAACAAAAATTAAATTCAAATACTATTTTCTTTATCATCTTCTTTGTGATCATTAACTTACTAGGAAGTTTTAAAGAAGGAATAGACGGAGCGGCCCATGTAGGCGGTTTTTTATCGGGTGTACTTTTTGGATTTGTATTCGTTTTACTCAAGAATCAGAGAAAAAAAGCATTAGTACTCATAAGTTGCATTACATTAATTCTTGCACCAGCAATAAGCTCTTACTGCAAACAAAAGACAATATATCTATATGACATATTAGAGTACCGCAGCGGAATGCAAGAATTTATCGACATGGAAAAAATGGCACTTGAGGCATACACAGTATCCTCTGATGAGGATACAGAAGATGTATTGTATATGATTAAAGAACGCGGAATCTATTATTGGGACGAAAACATTATTCTGATAAAAGAATTAGATCAATTGCATCTACCCAAAAATATTCATGATCAAAATAAGGACTTAGAAAGCTACTGCAAACTCAGAAAAAAATTGTACCAGTTATATTATAAAAAAATAAGCGAAAACACGACTGTATACGATCGACAAATAGCATCGTTAAATTATAAAATTGAAGGATTACTGAAACAAATAGAAAAACATCAAAAAGAATAAAATCCTGTTAATCACAGATATTTTTACAGTAAAAAAATGTATTTTCGCAACCTATGAAAATACAAGATATTCAAGCGATAAAGTCATTGTTGGCTACGCCAAAAAAAATTGCCATTATTCCCCATAGAAGTCCTGACGGAGATGCTATGGGCTCAACATTAGGTTTGTACCACTTTTTATTAAAATACAATCATGAACCTGTCGTAATTGCTCCCAACGAATTTCCTGATTTCTTGGCTTGGCTACCTGGTTCAGAAAATGTTCTTGTTTTTGAAAAAGACAAAGAAAACTGCAGTAAAGTCTTAGGAGAAGCTGATGTAATTTTCACGCTTGATTTTAATGCTTTGCACCGTGTTGGCGAAATGGAAAAAGTACTTGAAAAATTAACTGCACCTTTCATAATGATTGATCATCACCAAAAGCCTGATGATTATGCTGCATATATGTACTCTGATACTTCGTTTGGATCAACATGCGAAATGCTATACAATTTCATTCACTTTTTAGGAGAGGGAGAAGCAATCGATAAAACTATTGGTACCTGCATTTACACCGGTATATTAACCGATTCTGGATCATTTAAATTCCCAGGAACTACAGGAGACACGCATCGAATTGTAGCCAAATTAATTGATTTAGGTGTCGAAAACACCTTGATTCCAACCTTACTTTTCGAAAACAGCTCTTACAACAGATTGCAATTATTAGGCAGGGCCTTGCAAAACATGAAAGTGATTCCAGAGCATAAAACTTCGTATATAACCCTTTCGCAGGAAGAATTAAATTTATTCCAACATGTAAAAGGAGATACCGAAGGAATAGTAAATTACGGTTTGAGTATCAAAGGGATTCAATTCACAGCTATCTTTATCGAAAACAGAGATGAGAACATAATTAAAATATCCTTCCGATCGCAAGGTGGTTTTGATGTTAATCAGTTTGCAAGAGACCATTTTAATGGTGGTGGACACCGCAATGCTGCCGGTGGTAAGTCAGAAGCCTCGATGGCAGAAACGATTCAGAAATTTGAAGATTTGGTTACTAAAACAACAATCTAAACCTAATGAAACTAGCTCACATACTATTACCAGTACTTCTAATCACAGTCCTCATTAGTTGTAAACAATCACAAGAAGCAAGAAGACCTGTGTCTCAATCGTCTGGTACGTTCATCAAAAAGTCGGTTATTAGAAACAAAAAGCTAGTAGCATCAGAGGAAGACTTAATAAAAGCAGTGATCAAAAACACACCCGACGCTTCCTATATTTCCTCAAAAAAAGGATATTGGTACTCTTACATCACAAAAAATGATAGTGATACTCTGAGTCCTAAAAAAGGAGATGTTGCTTTTTTTGATTATGAAATAAAAGATTTGGAGGAAAACATTATTTACTCTGAATTAGAATTAAGACCACAAGTATATCGTGTCGATAAGCAAGAAATCATGATGGGCTTGCGAGATGGTATCAAATTGATGCACCGTAATGAAAAGGTCCATTTTCTTTTTCCATCACATATGGGATTTGGCTACCATGGAGACAATAAAAAAATAGGTATCAATCAGCCTTTATCGTGTACTGTGACGTTGCGAGATTTCATGTCTGAAGCGACATATAAAAAACAAATAGAATTACAAAAATCAGGTTTACCGGCAAACTCAATTAATCCTACTACCGTTAGCGATAAGAAAGTTAAAACTGAAGCTAAGAAAGTTCTTGTTGCTCAACCAAAAACCAAAGACAGTTTAAAATAAAATAATAATTAATTAATCTTATGAAAAAAAGACTCTTATTAGTATTCCTTGTCATTGCATCCTTTTATTCTTGTAAAGAGGAAAACAGCGATCTAGCAGATGGATTGTATGCAAAAATTGAAACAAACAAAGGGGAAATCATCGTAGCTTTAGATTACTTAAAAGCACCTCTTACCGTAGCAAATTTTGTTTCTTTGGCCGAAGGTCAAAATGATTTTGTGACTAATAAAAATTTAAAAGGACGACCATTCTATGACGGATTACGATTTCATAGGGTGATAAAAGACTTTATGATTCAAACTGGTGACCCTATGGGCACCGGCTCTGGCGATGCTGGTTATAAGTTTAAAGATGAGTTTAGTGATCTTCGATTTGATAACGGAGGTGTTCTAGCCATGGCAAACAATGGACCATCAACTAATAGTAGCCAGTTTTTTATAACGCATCTACCAACACCTTGGTTGGATGGCAAGCACACCATTTTTGGTCATGTCGTTGGAAACGGTATGGATATTGTAAACTTAATAGATCAAAATGATCTAATGAAAAAAGTAACAATCATTCGAAAAGGTGAAGCTGCTAAAAAATTCGATGCTGTAAAAACATTTTACGATTATTTTTCTATCGAAGCCGAGAAGCAGTTAAAGCAAGCTGAACTTGAGGAACAAGGTAAAAAAGAATATGAAGAGAAATATGGTGAAGTTATTCAAGATAAAGTAAGTTATTTTGAAGCTTTAAAAAGCAAAGCAACCAAAACAGCCACTGGTCTTAGATATGTGATTACTAAAAAAGGAGACGGTAAAAAGCCATCTGCTGGAACACCTTTATCCATTGCATATGCTGGTTTTCTTAAAGACGGAACACTATTTGATACTAGCATTGAAGATGTAGCAAAAACTTTTGGAAAACACGATGCACAACGTGCGGCTCAAGGCAGTTACCAACCAATACCCTTTCAAGCAGGTAAAAAAGATGGTATGATTCCGGGTTTCATTGAAGGAATAGAGCAAATGTCTTTTGGAGACAAAGCTATCTTATTCATTCCGTCACATTTAGCCTATGGTGCTGGAGGAGCAGGCAACGTTATACCCCCTTATTCTGACATCATTTTCGAAGTAGAATTGCTGCCAACAAAATAATTATAGGTACCTTAAAACATAATAGAACAAATATGAAATTAAAAATTTTATACATTACCCTACTGGCTGTTTGTAATTTGCAAGCACAAGACACTACTAAAAAAATAGTAAAAAAAGCAGTAACAGAGGAAGGGATATTTGCTACAATCTCTACCAACAAAGGAGACATTACCGTAATGCTAGAATATGTAAAAGCACCTGTAACTGTTGCTAATTTTATTTCACTAGCCGAAGGAAAAAATACCTTTGTAACCGATACTAAACTAAAAGGAAAACCGTTTTACAATGGACTTGTCTTTCACCGTGTCATAAACGATTTCATGATTCAAACGGGAGACCCAACAGGTTCAGGGGCAGGAGGAACAGGTTATTCGTTTAAGGACGAGTTCGTTTCTGACTTAAAATTTAATAAAGGCGGAATTTTGGCAATGGCCAATTCAGGACCGGCAACTAACGCAAGTCAATTTTTTATAACTCATAAGGATACGAATTGGTTAAACGAAAAACACACCATTTTTGGGCACGTAACCAATGGTATGAATGTTGTAAACAGCATTGCACAAGGAGATATTATGACCAAGGTTACAATTACAAGAATAGGAAGTGCTGCAAAGAAATTTGATGCAGCAAAAACATTCTCAGATTATTTCAGTAATAAAGCAGCTGATGCCAAAAAACAAGCTGATGAAGCAGCTAGAGCTGAAAAACTAGAAAAAGCTAAGTACGCTCCGATGATTGAGAAAAAAAGAGCTTATTTTGATGAAATGAAAGCAACGGCTACGACTACTGAATCTGGTCTTACGTATAAAATAGTGCAAAAAGGCAGCGGTATAAAACCTCTAGATGGATCGACATTTTATTTTCACTACGCAGGATACTTCGAAGACGGAAACTTATTTGATAGCAGCTATGAAGACGTAAATAAAGATTACGGTAAATTTGATGCTAACAGATCGATGCAAAACGGATACAAAGCTTTCCCTTTTCAAGCAGGTAAAAAAGAGGGTATGATTCCGGGTTTCATCGAAGGACTAAGTCTTATTAATTACGGTGATAAAGCGCTACTATTTCTTCCTGCTAAGCTAGCCTACGGCGAAAGAGGTGCAGGTGGTGTTATTCCGCCTAATGCAAACTTAATTTTTGAAATAGAAATGTTCGAAAAACAGCCTTCCAAATAAAAAACAATACAGTCCCCAATTTGCAGCAGCAGGTTGGGGATTTTTTTTGGTCTTGGGCGTATCCCCAATGATCTCGGTAAAAAAACCGAAAGCATTGGGGTCGGGCAATCCGCTATATTCCTGAGACTACACCGTCGCCTATCGTCTCGTTGTAGTCTCAGGAGATGCCGCTCCTATCCCTTACGCATAAAAAATCCTGCTTTGAATACTAACTTTTTTCTACAATTCACCAGCGCAATACTAACCAAAGTAAGAAAAACTGATTTTGCAATAAAAAACCCGATAGTACAACAACTATCGGGCTTTTGATATTATATTTTAAGGAAAAATGACAAAGTTAACTTTTAAACTTCCAATCAAACTCATCTTTTTGATTGATAATAGCTCCAATTTCAAATTTCACTACTTCTTCAAATTCTGTTTGTAAAATAATCCAATTTTCCTCATTAAAATAGTTTTCAAATGTATCAAATTCCTCTTGGGTAAATTTAGTAACACCTTTAGCTACAAGGTCTT
>CAXBGV010000204.1:0-5458 GCA_963975235.1 uncultured Flavobacterium sp.
AGGAATAGGAATGAGTTATGAAGTAGATTTTGATACTTTTGCAGAACTAGTAAATAAAATTTTTAAAAAATATAAATTAGCGAAAGCAGATAGTAATAGTGATGTTTTTCAAGATTCAAATTTAGCGCCTGAGTTTATTAATTTTTCGAATAACAAGAAACCTAAATCAGACCTACCAGCCAAAAATAAGGAAGCGATAATCCCTGAGGAAGACTAGTGTAATAATTAGATTTTATTTCTGCGTTTTCTTGATATTGCCCTTTTTTCTTTCGAATAACAAGCAACCATTTTTAAGAATTACAAGTAATATTTCTGCTAGTAAATTTTTGGTACTCTTTTTATTTTCCTCATCTGCTGTTAAATTATTTCGGTTAATAACTCCATTAGAGTACTGTAGTTAATTTTAAGTATAATTCGATAATTATTGAATTTTATCAAATAAAATTAACTTTTTATGAAAAAACCCCTGTTTTTTTGATTTAATCAAAAACTTATCAACGAAAACGTTTGAATTTGAAATAGCTAACTAATTTAAACTTAGACTCGTTGCTGATTCTGTTTTATGTTTGTTAATTTTACACTTTAATACTTAAATGATGCAAAAAACAATAAAAAAAATAGGTGTACTTACTTCTGGAGGTGATTCTCCGGGTATGAATGCTGCTATTAGATCAGTTGTTCGTACATGCGCTTATCACCAAATAGAATGTATAGGAATCTATAGAGGGTACGAAGGTATGATTGAGGGAGACTTCAAGGAAATGGGGCCTCGTAGTGTAAATAATATAGTAAATAAAGGTGGTACAGTCCTGAAATCTGCTCGTTCTTTGGAATTTAAAACTCCCGAAGGTAGAGCAAAAGCACATCAAAACTTAGTAGATGCCGAGATTGATGCGCTAGTAGTAATAGGTGGAGACGGAACATTTACAGGAGGATTAGTCTTTAACTCGGAGTTTGATTTTCCAATCATGGGGATTCCTGGTACAATCGATAATGATATTTATGGTACAAGTCATACGTTAGGTTATGATACTGCCTTAAATACTGTTGTAGATGTTATTGATAAAATTAGAGACACAGCGAGTTCACACAATCGTTTGTTTTTTGTAGAGGTTATGGGGCGCGATGCCGGTCATATTGCATTAAATGCAGGAATTGGAGCTGGAGCGGAGGAAATACTTATTCCCGAAGAAGATTTAGGTTTAGATCGTTTACTAGAGTCTTTGAAAAAAAGTAAAGCATCCGGAAAATCATCTAGTATTGTAGTGATTGCCGAAGGAGATAAGATAGGTAAAAACGTATTTGAATTGAAAGATTACGTAGAAGCTAACTTGCCCGAGTATGATGTAAGGGTATCTGTCTTAGGTCATATGCAGCGAGGTGGCTCACCATCCTGTTTTGATAGAGTGCTTGCTAGCCGTTTAGGCGTAAAAGCAGTAGAGTCTTTATTAGACGGTAAGTCTAACTTTATGGTTGGTTTGCAAAACGACAAGGTAAACCTAACCCCTTTAGAACAAGCCATAAAAGGAAAGTCTGAAATTGATAGAGAGTTATTAAGAGTTTCTGATATCATGTCAACATAAAAAAGGAAGTTAGTAAACTTCAACTAAACAAAATATTTAATAGTAAATACATACGAAATGTCAAAAGTAAAATTAGGAATAAACGGGTTTGGAAGAATTGGAAGAATTGTTTTTAGAGAATCTTTCAACAGAGATAACGTAGAGATTGTTGCAATTAATGATTTATTAGATGTAGATCATTTAGCTTATTTGTTGAAATATGATTCAGTTCATGGTCGTTTTAACGGAACTGTTGAAGTAAAAGAAGGTCAGCTTTTTGTAAATGGAAAAAATATTCGCATCACAGCAGAAAGAAATCCTGCTGACTTGAAATGGAACGAAGTAGATGTTGATGTAGTTGCAGAATGTACTGGTTTTTTTACTACTGTTGAAACTGCAAATGAGCACATTAAAGGTGGTGCTAAGAAGGTGATAATCTCTGCTCCATCAGCAGATGCTCCAATGTTTGTGATGGGAGTGAATCATACAGAAGCTAAAGCTTCAGATTTAATTGTATCTAACGCATCTTGTACTACAAACTGTTTGGCACCATTAGCAAAAGTAATCAATGATAATTTTGGAATTGTTGAAGCTTTAATGACAACAGTTCATGCTACAACTTCAACTCAAATGACAACAGATGGTCCTTCACGAAAAGACTGGAGAGGTGGTCGTGCAGCATCATGCAACATCATTCCATCTTCTACAGGTGCTGCTAAAGCAGTAGGAAAAGTGATTCCAGAATTGAATGGAAAATTAACAGGAATGGCATTTCGTGTACCTACAACAGATGTGTCTGCAGTTGATTTAACAGTAAAAGTGGCTAAAGAAACTTCATACGAGGAGATTATGGCAGTTTTGAAAAACGCTTCAGAAACTACCATGAAAGGTATTTTAGGATTTACAGAAGATTTAGTTGTTTCTCAAGATTTTGTAGGTGATTCTAGAACTTCTATTATCGATGCTAACGGAGGAATTGGTTTAAATTCAACTTTCTTTAAAATTATCTCATGGTACGATAATGAGTACGGATATTCTAGCAAATTAATTGATTTATCAGTTTATATTGCAGGATTAAAATAATATTTCTATATTTATCTGTCCCGTTATTGAAAGGTAACGGGACTTTTATTTTTTAGCGATACACACGTACTTTAAAAGCGAAGCCAAACCAAAAATAAATTATAATGAGATTAATAGTCGATAGTGGTTCTACTAAGGCAGATTGGATAGCAATAGATGAACAAGGAAAAGTTTTATTTACAACGCAAACACTTGGTTTAAATCCTGAAATTCTTGAAAACAATGAGATTATAGAACGATTAAACGATCGTTTTGATATTTTACAAAACAAGAATGAGGTTACACACTTGTTTTTTTACGGTGCAGGCTGTGGAACTAATAAAATGAAAAAGACTTTGTCGCAAGCTTTTCAAGATTATTTTAAAAACGCAATTATTTCAGTAGAGGAGGATACCTATGCTGCAGTCTATGCAACAACTCCAAAAGGAGAGAAGGCTATAGTTGCAATCTTGGGAACGGGCTCTAATTGTAGCTATTTTGATGGCAAAGAATTACATCAAAAAGTGGCTTCACTAGGCTATATTGTGATGGATGATTGTAGCGGAAACGTTTTTGGTAAAGAGTTAATTAGAAAGTATTATTTTAACAAAATGCCAAAGGATTTAGCTTTAGATTTAGAAAAGCAATACAACCTTGAACCTGATTTTATTAAAAACAAGCTGTATAAAGAGGCGAACCCTAATGCGTACTTAGCTACTTTTGCCAAATTTTTGATTCAGCATAAGGATCATGAATTGTGTCGTAAAATCATTTTGAAAGGAATGAAAAGCTTTGTGAAAAATTATATCAAACAATTTGATAATTGTAAAGAGGTGCCTGTACATTTTGTAGGCTCTATTGCTTTCTACTTAAAGGAGGAACTGCAAGAAACGTTCGACAAGTACGGTCTGCAGTTAGGAACTGTTTTACGAAGACCAATAGACGGTTTAATTGCTTATCATGTAGCGAATAAATAGCACTGTCTTTTCATAGCATAAAAAAACCCAAATTCATTACACATGGATTTGGGTTTTTTATTTGTCTTTTAGGTCTTACCGTATTGCAATCATCGATATCTCTACGTTAACATTCTTGGGTAAGCAAGCCACTTGTACTGTTTCTCTAGCAGGTGCCGTTTGTTCATCAAAATAGCTTGCGTAAACAGCATTAATCTTTGCAAAATCATTCATATCCATAATAAATATAGTTGCTTTTACTACATGCTCAAATGTTAGTTCAGCTGCTTCAAGAACTGCTTTCATGTTTTCCATTACTTGTGTTGTTTCGACTTCAATCGTGTCAGTTATAAGCGAACCAGTATTTGGATCAATGGCGATCTGTCCTGAAGTATACAAGGTGTCTCCTTTTAAAATAGCTTGACTATATGGCCCAATAGGTGCAGGAGCTTTTTCTGTAAAAATTACTTTTTTCATCATTAATTGTATAAAAGGTGAGTGTTGTGGTGTTGTATAACTAAAATAAGTTTAGCGTTATCGTGTCGTATTGGTATTTCTTTTATCAAACTTAAGATCACTTAAGATACCAGATTTGATTCCGATAAAGAAACCCCAATTTGCGTTAGTTCCAAAAGGAGTCCAATTAAAATCCATTCTCCAGCTTAATAGATCACGTTCAAAGCGCAGTTGTGTGAACGTAACACCGTTTTGAACAAAATCATATCCAGTTGAAATACCCGCTTTCCATTTAGGAGTTAAATCGGCATTGGCAGAAATCATAATAGAGTTTCCTGTAATCTCACTCTGTCTTCTGTCGTTACCGTAAGTAAGCGAGTAAGCAAAAGTCATATCCCAAGGCAATTTAGATCTAAAAAATTCAGATATCACATCGGTGCCAGATTCTTCGCTACCATCAAACTGACTTTGTCGGTTGTCATTAAGGTTAACATTGGTCCCAAATAAATCATCCTCTCGTCCTCCGTTCCTGGTGGTTTGTGAATTTTTGTCTTTACTTTTTTTATCTTTTGCACTACTCGATATTGAATAGTTCAAGGTAACATTTGCACTCGTCATTCTAAATAGACTACCACCATTGTTAAGGTTAAATGTATTTATTCTGTTTCCGCTGTTGTCAATGGCATAGGGATCTAATGTAGCTCCAAAATTGACATTCATCTTGTTATCAAAAACTTGTGTACCACCGCTTACTCTTACAGGTGCAAATGCTAAACTGTTCACTCCATCAGCATTAAGGTTGTAACTGGTAGATAGGTTGAAGTTATTAAGCAACATTATTTTTTTAGGTTCTACTTTTGTACTGTCACTGTCTCTAACTTTTGCCTCAAAAGTATTACTTAAGTCAAAACCTAAAATATTTGAATTACTGTTACCTGGGGCACCAAAAAGAGCATTTTCAAATCTGCTATATTCTTGAATGATCGTTCCTGTGGCATCAGATGCGTAGGTATCATAGTATTTTTCGAAACTAGGAGTGTAGGAATACGATAAGTTAGGTCGCATTACGTGTCTTATCGACTGTATCTTTTTATCTTTTCCAAAGTTAAAAGTACCGTAAATAGTTGTTCCTAGACTTGAAGAGAAGGAGTAAGTTCGATATGCATCAAATCCATTTATTACTTTATCTACTACAGCACTTTGATCAACATTATAACTTCGTTCTAGTGTTTTTGCAGTCCATACCTCGTTGTAATTAGCACTTGTCGAAGCACTAAAATATTTAAATATCTTAAAGTTGGTGCTAATTGGTATACTGTGCTGAGCACCTAATCTAGCGTCTCTAAACATTTGTGGTTTAAAGAATAAAGAGTCAGTGGTAGTAATTTCATTTCGAGCATTTAAGTTGTATTGTAAGTTTAG
>CAXBGV010000205.1:0-5433 GCA_963975235.1 uncultured Flavobacterium sp.
TAGAGGACGAGAATTAACTGAAGCGCTCTCGCAACAAGATTTTCATGAACAAAACATGCATAAGCTAAACTTGTATTATGTGACGCTTACTAATTATGACGAAACGTATCAAAATGTAAAAGTAGTTTACAATAAAGATAACATCACAGAAACATTAGGAGAGGTTTTAGAGAAAGCGGGTAAAAAACAGATTCGCATTGCCGAAACGGAGAAATATCCTCATGTAACATTCTTCTTTTCAGGAGGAAGAGAAGAGCCTTTCATTGGCGAAAGCCGCATTTTAAAAAACTCGCCAAAAGTAGCTACTTACGATTTGCAACCCGAAATGAGTGCATTTGAACTCACTGCTGCTTTGTGTCCAGAATTAGAAAAAGGAGAAGTTGATTTTGTGTGCCTCAATTTTGCTAATGGTGATATGGTTGGTCATACAGGAATGATGGACGCTGCAATAAAAGCATGCGAAGCAGTTGACACTTGCGTACATAAAGTGATCACGACAGCACTTGCAAATGGTTACACAACGCTTGTTATTGCTGACCATGGTAACTGTGAAACGATGATAAATCCAGACGGAAGTCCTAATACAGCGCATACCACTAACCCGGTGCCTTTTATAATAGTAGACAAAGAACAAATTCCTATTAGAGATGGTGTTCTAGGAGATATTGCTCCCACTATTTTACAATTAATGGGAATTGAAAAGCCCGGCGCAATGACAGGACAATCACTACTATAAAATAACAATGCACTAAAAAGAGAAACGGTAAATGTTTCTCTTTTTTTATAAATAAAAGTTAAAGTTTCAAAAATGATAGTATTACTATTATCTTTGCATTTAGTAAGATCATTCGATTACGTTTAAAATAATGCTGCGCTACTCAAACAGGTTACTTAAAGTATTGTTGTAAGTGTTGAAAAAAGAAATTTAAATGGATGAAAAATAACACTAATAATACCCAACATACAAACCTTAATTTTGGTTTTAAAATAAATTTGTAGAATGATTGATATTCCCACTAACATAAAAATTCAAATTTCAGACAAAATATATGTCAAAGATCCTGAAACCTCTGTTCTAGGAAAAAAAATAGTCAAAGAAAGTATTATTCTAATAGATGAAATAGGCTTTGATAATTTTACATTTAAAAAATTAGGAGACCGAATAGGCTCTAATGAAAGTTCAATCTACCGTTATTTTGAAAACAAACACAAGCTTTTAGTCTACTTGTGTTCTTGGTATTGGAGTTGGATTGAATACCGCATGATTTTTAAATTAACGAATATTGAAGATCCAGTAGAACGCTTACGACGAGCGATTACCATAGTAACCGAAAAAATACTTGATGACGAGAGAACCGCACATATTAATGAGAAACAGTTACATAAAATTGTAATCATCGAATTCACAAAAACGCTATACACCAAAGAGGTTGACGAAGAGAACAAAGAAGGTTATTTCCTTATTTACAAAAGAGTTATTAACACAATTGTAGCTATCGTAAATGAGATTAATCCTAATTATCCTTATGCCAAAAGTTTAATTTCGACAATTGTAAAAGGTTCTTTACATCAGCATTTTCTAAAGGAACATTTAGCAACGATTACAAACTGTACCGATAGCATTACACCAACAGATTTTTTTATCGATCTAATTGACACCATTATTACAAAAACTAAATAAATCTAGCTGCGATAACATCTGTATAGGCTAAGCAAAAATATAATAAACAATAAGCAACATATGAAACCATTAAAGCGATTTTATAACTTACTCGAATTAGACAAAAAAGACGTGTACCAATTGTTTTTCTACGGAATTCTCTCGGGCGTGATTAGCTTATCTTTACCTCTTGGCATACAAGCCATTACAAATTTTATACAAGCAGGAAGAGCAAGCGCATCCTGGATTGTACTCATTGTATTAGTTGTATTTGGTGTAGCATTAGTAGGTGTACTTTCTCTTATGCAATTGCGCATTATGGAAAATCTACAACAAAAAATATTTATCCGATCTTCATTTGAATTTGCCGTACGATTACCCAAAATTAAATTTGAAGAATACTACAACACCTACCCGCCAGAATTAGCTAATCGCTTTTTTGATACCTTGATGATCCAAAAAGGAACAGCAAAACTGTTAATTGATTACTCAGCAGCCTTACTACAGATTATTTTCGGAATCATTTTACTGTCGTTATACCATAATTATTTCATCTTTTTTGGTATGTTACTACTCTTGCTATTGTACTTTATATTCAAATTCTCCTACAATACTGGTTTAGAAACTAGCATGAAGGAATCCAAATACAAATACAAGGTTGCAGGATGGCTGCAAGAGATAGCAAGAAATAACTATAGTTTTAGAAATCAATTGCACCACGATTATGCTCTAGATAAAAATGATAATTTAGTATCTCAATATTTACAATTTAGAGAAAAGCACTTCTCTGTTATCAAAACACAGTTTAGCCAGTTGATTGTTTTTAAAATGATCATAACAGCTAGTTTATTATCTATGGGAGGATACTTAGTTTTATCTCAACAAATGAACATCGGTCAATTTGTAGCAGCCGAAATAATTATATTATTAGTTATTAATTCTGTAGAAAAAATAGTCATGGGACTAGAAACACTTTATGATGTTTTAACCTCAGTCGAAAAAATTGGATATATAACTGATTTGAAACTCGAGGAAGAGTTTCCAACAGACTACGATACCTGCTATACATCTATAGCCCTTGAGGTTGAAAAAGTTAGTTTCAAATTTCCAGATACAAAAATTAAAGTTTTGGATAACATTTCGCTAAATATAAATCAAGGAGAAATCATTTATATAGACGGGGCAAATGGCTCAGGAAAAACAACTTTAATTCGAATATTATCAGGATTGGTACAACCAACACTGGGCAGCGTTTCTATTAATGACAATAGTTTTAAGAAAATAAACCTAAATCAATACCGCTCACAAATAGAAAGCATTGTCTACGGAGAAACTCCTTTTGAAGGTACACTAGCAGAAAACATAAGCTTTAAAAACAAAGGTATTCCCGAAAATAATTTAAACTGGGCATTAGAGGGCATACAACTTAAAGAATTTGTGAAGTCCTTACCAAATGGTTTAGAAACTGCAATTTTCCCTGAGGGCAAGCAACTTTCATCATCAAATGCTCAAAAAATATTACTAGCACGAAGTATTATTAGCAAACCAAAGATATTGTTTTACGAAGATCCAACGGACACTATGGATGATGCTGTTGCCAATGCATTAATTGACTTTATAACTGCCAAAGAGCACAACTGGACAATTATCGTTTCGTCAAAAAATCCGTATTGGAAGACGAAGTGTACAAGACAGATCACAATGGAAAAGGGACGAATTATATTAGATCAAAAAAAATAATTTATGCTAAATATATCTGACAACAATAAGCACGCTACTGCTCACCTGGACCGCTTTAAAACGGTTAAAGGATTAACATCGAGACCATATTACAAAATTTTAAATAGATTAATTACAATCATTGCGATTGTTGCTTTTGTAATATTGTTTCTACCATGGACCCAAAATATTTCTGGGAAAGGTGCTGTTACAACAATCAAACCCAATCAAAGACCACAGTCGATACAGAGCGTAATTTCTGGTCGTATTGAAAAATGGTATGTTCAAGAGGGAGATTATGTAAAAACAGGAGACACTATCCTATTTATATCTGAGATCAAAGAAGATTATATGGATCCTAATCTAGTTCAAAATACTAAAAACCAATTAGATGCCAAGAACCAAGCTTTAAATTCATATAGCTCTAAATACGGTGCTTTGGCTAGCCAAATCAAATCCATACAAAGCGAAAAAGGATTAAAACTCGAGCAAGCCGAAAACAAATTAAAGCAAGCCCGATTTAAAGTAAAAAGTGACTCTATTGATCTAGTAGCCGTAAAAACACAATTAAAAATTGCTAACACGCAGTTTAATCGTGCAGTGCAATTAAACAGTGAAGGCCTTAAAGCACTTACCGATGTCGAGGAAAAACGACTAAAACAACAAGAAGTTGAAGCAAAAATTATTACACAAGAGAACAAATTATTGACCACGCAAAATGAATTACTTAATGCTAAAGTAGAGCTAAATCGAATCGTAGCCGAATACAACGAGAAAGTAGCAAAAGCCGAAAGTGATCAATTTACAGCGCTGAGCAACCAATACGACACAGAGGCTCAAGTAAATAAATTAAAGAATCAATATGCAAATTACAGCATACGTAATGGCATGTACTATATCAAAGCTGCTCAAAACGGTTATATCAATCGCGCTTTGCAAGCAGGTATAGGCGAGACAATTAAGGAAGGTACTCCTATTGCGACCGTTATGCCATCAGAATACGATATTGCAGTTGAAACTTTTGTGAACCCTCTTGACCTTCCTTTAATTAAAAAAGGAGAAAAAATAAGAATTTGGTTCGATGGTTGGCCAACAATCGTATTTTCTGGCTGGCCTGATATGTCCTATGGAACTTTTGGAGGTAAAATTATAGCCATTGAAAAATTTATAAGTGACAACGGCAAATTTAGAGTTCTGATAGCACCTGATCCAGAAGAAGCACCATGGCCAAAACAATTAAGTATTGGATCCGGGGCACAAACAATCGCTTTACTAAACACAGTTCCTGTTTGGTTTGAATTGTGGCGAACCCTGAACGGATTCCCACCAGACTATTATGAAGCAACTGATAAAGCATCAAAATCTAAAGAAAAAAAATAATGAGATATGCCATTCTATTTTTGCTATTGTTTGCTTGGAATAGCCACGCGCAACAATTAGCAAATGAAACAATATTAGGACAGCAGCTGGAATTTACCTTTAATGAATACTTGGGGTATGTCAAAAAGTTTCATCCATTAGTAAAAACAGCTAACTTAGAAATAAATAAAGCACAAGCTGGCTTGATGGCAGCAAGAGGAGCTTTTGATCCTAAAATTGCCGTTGACTTTGACAAAAAACAGTTTAAGGACACAGAATATTATTCTATTTTAAACAGCAGTTTTAAAATCCCAACTTGGTACGGAATCGAAATAAAAGCAGGTTTTGAACAAAACGAAGGCTATTATTTAAATCCTGAAAACACAGTACCTAACGCTGGTCTAGCATCAGTTGGGATTAGTGTACCACTAGGACAGGGACTATTTATTAATCAAAGAATGGCTGATTTGCGAAAAGCAAAAATGCAAATGCAATTGGGTCAAGCCGAAAGAAAACTACTAGCTATCGAGGTATTGTACGATGCTTCAGTAGCATACTTTAATTGGAAAAAAAACTACGAGGAATTTCAAATGTATTCGCAGTACAACACTAATGCTGAGACACGTTTTAAAGCCATTCAATCATTAATTAAACAAGGAGACAAAAGAGCCATCGATAGCGTTGAAGCAGGAATT
>CAXBGV010000206.1:0-5399 GCA_963975235.1 uncultured Flavobacterium sp.
CTATGCAATGGAATGATTCTTATTTTATAGCTGCTGATAATGGTATTTTAAGCATGCTTTCGCAAAAAATTGTTCCTCAAAAAATAGTTTCGATTAACATTCACGATCGCTTACCTAGTGATGCCTCTGGATTAGATGTTTTTGTTAAAGTAGCGTGTCATATCGCTAAAGGAGGTTTACTAAACGTGATAGGAAAGGAAATACAAACTATCAAAGAAATAACAGAGCTGAAAGCGGCTGCATCAAGCGATACTAATTTTTTAAAAGGACATGTTGTTTATATTGATCATTTTGGTAATGCAGTCACTAATATATCTAAAAATCAATTTTTAGAAGTAGCAAAGGGAAGACCCTATGAGATTTTGATGAGAACAAAAAATATTAAAACCATCTTACCAAATTATTCTGCCATTGCAATCGCTGAAAAGTATCCCATAAAAAATTATGAGGGAGAAAAACTAGCCATATTTAATGAAGCTGGATTTCTAGAAATAGCTATTTTTAGAAGTAACCCCTCTAAAGTTGGCTCTGCAAGTAGCTTACTTGGATTAAATTATAGAGATTTAGTCACCATTGAATTTAAAAATAAAGAGTAGGCAGAACAAAAAGTCAGTCGAAAATAAAATCCTAAAACGTTAGAAAGAAAATAAAAACCATGTTTGTACGAATAGTAAAATTAAGTTTTCACGAAGAGCATATTCCTGCTTTCCTAGACAATTTTGAAATTGTCAAAGATCAAATTCGTGCCACCACAGGGAATCGATTGCTTGAATTGTATCAAGATAAAAATAATAAAAATGTATTTTTCACCTATAGTTATTGGGAAACAGAACAAGATTTAGAAAACTACCGAACATCAGCTTTTTTTAATGAAGTATGGTCGTTTACTAAAAAACTATTCAATGACAAACCAGAGGCTTGGAGTGTAGATAAATTAGCTTCTTTAGCATAACAATAAATAAATTAAAAATGAAAGCAATCATTTTACGAGAAATTAAATCCTTTTTTGGTTCGCCAATAGGTTATTTAGTCATCACCATTTTTTTGATTATCAACGGATTATTCCTTTGGGTTTTTGAAGGAGATTACAACATTCTAAATTCGGGTTTTGCTGATTTATCTCCCTTTTTCACCTTGGCTCCTTGGATTTTATTATTCTTAATTCCTGCAGTTACGATGCGAAGTTTCTCTGATGAAAAGAAGCAAGGAACACTTGAGTTGTTATTAACTAAACCCTTAAGCGTATGGCAAATAGTAAATGGTAAATTTTTTGGAGCCATGTTACTAATTGTACTAGCGATTATCCCTACTTTAATTTACGTTTATGTAATTTCAAGTTTAGGATCTCCTGAAGGTAATATCGATATGGGTAGTACCGTAGGCTCTTATTTTGGCCTATTGTTTTTGATTGCTGCCTACACATCGATTGGTGTTTTTACGTCAACGCTATCTGAAAACCAAATTGTAGCTTTCATTCTATCAGTTTTTATCTGTTTTGTATTTTATTTTGGTTTCGAGGGATTAGCAACCATCACTCCTTCCTTTACTATGATCATAAGTGCTTTTGGGATGCAAGACCATTTTAAAAGTATGGGACGAGGTGTTATAGATACTAGAGACTTAATTTACTTTGTTAGTATTGCTGTTCTTTTCCTATCACTTACTGTATATAAACTTAAATCCTTTAAATTGTAATGGCAGCTATCAAAAACAACAATTTTAAAAATGTTTTACTAGTATTTGCCTTTGTAATTCTGGCAAATGCTATCGGAAATTCGTTTTTTTATCGTTTTGATTTAACTAAAGACAAACGATATACCTTGTCTCCTACTTCATTGGCAATTATCAAGCAAATCAAAGAACCTCTTGCTGTAAAAATATATATGCAAGGAGACTTACCTGCTGAGTTTAAGCGTTTGCAACAGGAAACCCGCCAATTACTTGAAGAGTTCCAAGCCTATAACTCAGATATCGCTTTCGAATTTGTAGATCCGTTAGAAAATGAGGAGACTAGCACAGACAATGTAAAAGCATTGTACATGAAGGGCTTAACACCTATAAATATAACGGTAGACGACAAGGGAAAACAGTCTCAAGCTATGGTTTTTCCGTGGGCAATTGCCGTATACAATAACAAAGAAGTTACCATACCGTTATTAAAAAACATAATGGGAGCCTCTACAACCGATAAAGTGATAGGGTCAATACAACATCTAGAATATTCTATTGCCGATGCTTTAAACAAAATCACTACAGACAAACAAAAAACCATTGCCATACTAAAAGGCAATAACGAACTAAAAGACATATACATTGCGAAATTCCTTTTACAGGTGCGAGAAAGCTATCATCTGGGTCCTTTTACACTAGATTCTGTAGCTACAAACCCAGAAGGAAGCTTAGCAGCATTGAAAAATTATGATTTAGCTATCATTGCCAAGCCTACAGAAACATTCTCTGAGGCCGAAAAGCAAGTTTTAGATCAGTACATCATGAACGGTGGAAAAACAATGTGGCTCATTGATCAAGTAGCTGTAGAAATGGATAGCTTATACAATGCATCTGGTGCTACTTTAGCTTTTCCTAGAGATCTGAATCTAAATGATATGTTTTTTAAATACGGATTTCGTATCAATCCTGACATTATAAAGGATGAGCAAGGCAGCCCGATTAAACTAGCTACAGGAGAACAAGGAAGCGCAACACAATACCAACAATTCAACTGGAAATTTGCACCACAAATTTACCCTACTAGCAAGCATCCAATCGTTAAAAATTTAGGTGGAATCAAGTTTGATTTTGCGAATCCCATAGACACACTTAAAAACGGTATTAAGAAAACAATACTACTGCAATCGTCTAAATATTCGAAAAAAGTAGGTACTCCCGTAGAAGTAAACTTAAATAGTGTTACTGAGGAAACTAGTCCAAATCATTACATCAATACTGGTGGTATTCCCACAACTGTTCTATTGGAAGGGAACTTTAAATCAATGTTTGAAAATAGAGTTTTAGCTTTTGATCAACAAAAATATACAGCCAAAGGAGTTACTAACAAAATGATTGTAATTTCTGATGGAGATGTTATTAAAAATCAAGTAGACAAAGATTTTCAACCAGTAGAATTAGGTTATGACCAGCGATCAGGAACGCTTTACGATAACAAGGATTTTTTATTAAACTGCGTGAATTACTTGCTAGACGACACAGGACTTATTAACATTCGCTCTAAGGATCTGGATATACCGCTTTTAGATAAAGAGAAAGTGTACCAAAACTACACCTTTACACAGATCCTAACTATCGGACTACCAATTCTAGTTTTAACTGTATTTGGTTTCTTATTTACCTTCTTCAGAAAAAGAAGATATACCAAGTAGATGTTAATAAAAAAATTTAAATAGTAGCATAGTTTACGATATATTTGTAAAATGTATTGTCTTTAGATATTAAAACTAAAATAGATACCAAAAAAATAAAATAAAACAGATGAAATTTATAGTATCGAGTTCATACTTATTAAAACAATTGCAAGTTTTAGGTAGTGTTATTAACAGTAGTAATACTTTGCCAATTTTAGATAACTTCTTATTTGAATTAGACCATAACGAGTTAACCGTTTCGGCATCCGATTTAGAGACGACGATGTCTGCGACATTAGCGATCGATTCTACTAGTAAAGGTAGTGTTGCAGTTCCTGCAAAATTACTTTTGGAAATCCTTAAAACCTTTCCAGAACAACCTTTGACATTCACAGTTGAAGAAAACAGTACGATCGAAATAAGTTCAAATTCTGGAAAATATGCGCTAGCCTATGCTCCTGGTGAAGAATTCCCAAAAGCAGTCAATCTAGAAGAGCCATCTGTAACCTTGGTACCAGCAGACGTATTAGCTACTGCCATAAGCAAAACTATTTTTGCTGCAGGTAATGATGATTTACGACCTGTAATGTCAGGAGTTTTTTTTCAATTTTCGCCCGAAGGATTAACATTTGTAGCTACTGATGCACACAAGCTAGTGAAGTATGCACGAACAGATGTTACAGCTTCTCAAGTAGCTGATTTTATTATGCCTAAAAAGCCATTAACGATATTAAAAAGTATCCTTGCTACTTCTGATGCAGAAGTTAAGATCGAATATAACGATTCTAATGCAACATTCTCTTTTGATAATTACATCTTAATGTGCCGCTTAATAGACGGAAAGTATCCAAATTATGAGGCTGTTATTCCTAAGGAGAACCCTAACAAATTAATGATTGATCGCTCTCAATTTTTGAGTTCAGTTCGTCGTGTTGCTATTTTCTCTAATAAAACAACACACCAAATTCGATTAAAAATTGCAGGAGCTGAACTAAACGTTTCTGCTGAAGATATCGACTACTCTAACAAAGCAGAAGAAAGATTAACTTGTGATTATCAAGGCGATGATATGCAAATAGGATACAACTCTCGTTTCTTAACTGAAATGTTGACTAACTTACAATCAGATATGATTATGCTAGAGATGTCACTACCTAATCGCGCAGGAATTTTGACTCCAGTTGATGGTTTAGAAGAAGGAGAAACGGTAACAATGCTAGTAATGCCAGTAATGCTTAATAGTTAACAAAAAATTACCTTTTTGTTAAAATAGTTTTTTGATTATTGAATTATAATAGGTATCATTGTAAAACAATTCCGCTATTAACCAAACCATTTTTATATTTAAAAAAACCGTCCTGCTTTAGAGCATGACGGTTTTTTTTATTGAGAGAGATCATCAATTTAAAGTTATGTACAACTTGACGTATACTAATCTAGGAACAGCAAATCACACTATTTTATCTCTAACTATTTTATATTGAAACTACCTAAATTACGCCCATCTTAGTCATCAAAAAAGTAGCACTCTTGTTTTTACAAATACCATCTCGTAATTTGTAATCAAAGTACAATTCATTATCTACAATTTCGACTTCAAAGCATTTATTCGTTAAAATAGAAGGATACTCATTTGTTGTCAAACAAACTTCGATGTCATGGGTTGCAATTGCACCAATAGCTTTATGTGCTATTACTTTTTTGACCACTTCAATCGTACCATTTCGTTTGTCATCTGAATTCGTTCCTCGTAAAATCTCATCTAGCAATACAAAAGCAGGCTGCGTAGCTAGCTCGTCCATAATTTGCTTTAAGCGCTTAATCTCAGCAAAAAAATACGACTCACTGTCAGACAAAGAATCTGATAAACGCATGGAAACCAAAACAGGTAAGGGATGAACCGTAGCTGCACTAGCACAAACAGCAGATCCAGTTCCTGCTAAAACCATATTAATTCCTAGACTTCGTAAAAAAGTACTTTTCCCAGACATATTGGATCCAGTAAGAATCATAAAAGACTCTGGATGAAAACTGGTA
>CAXBGV010000207.1:0-5398 GCA_963975235.1 uncultured Flavobacterium sp.
AAAATTATATCCAGATGTTAACTCTATGATGGATGGTGATTATAAAATTGCTTACGATTTCTGTGATATCTCAATCGCAGTGTCAGGACCAAAAGGTTTAATGGTTCCTGTTGTTCGTAATGCAGAGAATTTGACTTTCCGTGGAGTAGAAGCGGATATCAAAAGATTAGCTATTAGAGCGCGTGACGGACAAATTACAGTTGATGATATGACTGGTGGAACGTTTACAATCACTAACGGTGGTGTATTTGGTTCTATGTTGTCTACACCAATTATCAATCCTCCACAATCAGGAATCCTTGGAATGCACAACATCATCGAGCGTCCTATTGCTGTAAATGGTAAAGTAGAAATTCACCCAATGATGTACGTAGCTTTATCTTATGATCACCGTATTATTGATGGTCGTGAGTCAGTTGGTTTCTTAGTAGCTGTTAAAGAAGCTTTAGAAAACCCAATGGAATTGCTATTAGACAACAATCCTAAAAAAGCATTTGAATTGTAATATTTAAATATCAAAGTCGATTTATATAAACCTTAAACAATTATTTGTTTAAGGTTTTTTTTAGCTAGATGTACAAATATCATTCTATTAGATAATACAGAAACCAAGAATTATAATTTTAATTCGATTGCTCTCTGAATAATTAAATTTTGTTAGATTTGTTATCTACCATTTATAAACCAAAACAAATCATGAATTTTAAAAGGTGTATCAAAGTTTTAACGTTTTGTATATTATTAAACAATGCAGATAGTGCATTCTCGCAAAAGAAAATAAAGGACAAAAAAGATCAAAAAGAACAACCTGTACTAGTGGTAGCTGAGCCCGTTTATGAGATAACAGAATCTGCGCCCGTGCAGGTTATGGATGTTTCGGATTCCTATGATCGTTATTCTGCTGATCGAATAAATGACGATACTAATTGGGTTTACGATAGGTATCGATCAGATAATCGTAAGTATGGAATTTCAAAGAGAGGAAAGCTCATATTACCCATGCTTTTTGATAGAGATTCTTACAACACTGTAAGTGGTAATAATGCCTTTTGCATGGGTATAGGTGCTAATTACGGTTTGTATAATATTGAAAAAGAAAAATGGGAAATACCCATGATGTATAGTGTATTGAGACATTTAGGTAACGATGTTTTCTTAGCTAAATCCAAGTCAGGATATTATGGTCTTGTCAATAGAAATAATCAGATTTTAATACCTTTTAAATGGGGAGAAATAAATCCATTTAATGGTATAGATAATTATTATTTAATTAGGGATAAAAGTAATTCCTTGAGCGGTGTTTACAGCTTATTGCGCAATGAATTTGTTATTCCTTGTGAATACAAAAGTTTCGATAAAATCTACGATAGAAATATTTATCGAGTAAATAATGAAAAAGGATATAATTTGGTTACCATTGATAATGTTCCTGTTTTTAAAAATTGGTATCAAGAATTATATACTATTAATGATAGTAAAAATTTTATTGCGAAACGAAACGATAAAATGGGAATTATTGATGAAAATGAAAAGGAAATTGTACCTGTTGAATATAAAAACATAAGTTCTTCTAGGTATAATGATGGATCCTATTTAGCGATAAATAAAGAGGGCAAATACGGATGTATACAAGCCAATGGTAAAGTGTCTCTCCCCTTTGAATATGATTTTATTACTACGAATTATACCAATAGTCTCAAAACTACTAAAGGTGATAAGTGTGGGATGATTCAAGTTAACAATGGTAGTCCTCATGAAATTGTTACCTGTCAGTATGATAATATTATTATTGATAAAGAATCTTTAATTGTCGAGAAAGATAGTAAATTTGGTATATTAGACTCTTACGGTAAATTAATTGCTCCGTGTGAGTACGAGTCTATAGAGAAGGTGCTTTTTAAAAATCAATCGAATTACCTCTACATTACTAAAAAGAATAAAAAGTATACTGTGCTAGATAATAGTTCTCGCTTAATTTCTGATAAAGAATATACTTATATTAACCCCATAGCTTCATTAGATTATAATAGATCATATTGGGCAAATGAATCCAACAGTAATTTCTTGCTATTTAATGACAAGGGAAAAATTGGATTATTAGATATGTTAGGGAAACCAATTTTAGAAACCAAGTATGATGATGTGGTAGGGGAGTTCAACAACACAATAGTGGTGAAGAGTAAAAATAAAGTTGGAATCTACAATTTACTGACAAAAACAGAAACGACACCTTGTGTTTATGATCAAATTATAATTGATAAAAGCGGCAATTTTGGTTTGATAGGAACGGATATTTACAAGCTTAATTTAGTTGATAATACCAAGTCCGTAAAAATATAAGTTAATATTGAATTTCTTTTTGTAAATACAAATAATGATTGTAGTAATCTATAATGGCTTTTCCCTTTAGTAAAACATCTGCACCTATAATGCCATGAACTGTTTTGGACTTATGGGCAACTAAGGCCTCGTTTACATGGCTTAAATCAAAAATGACTAGCTCTATCGTACTGCTTTTCCATCGACCTAACTGCAGTTCAGTATTGGGCGCAATTTGCGTGTGCATTCCTGTTGCTCCTGCTCCTGAGGCTTTGGTCATAGACTCTTTTGGATCTAGATGAAATAAAGAAACGCTTTCGAAACCAACGCAGCTGTTAGAAGCGCCTGTATCAAGAATAAAATTACCTACTACTCCATTAATCTTAGCGCTTATTAGTAAATGTTGTGTTTTTGAAAGCTTAAATTTTATCTTAGTGTACAGTTCCTTTTTAAGGAAATCAGGTAGGTTTTTCATTTTCTCTTTCGAATATAAATCAAAAATAAGCTAATTAGAATTAGAAAACCAATACCGTAATACCAGTAATTTGTGGATTCGGCATCTGTTTCTAGACTTCCATAGTACACAAATGCACTCCAGTAGTAAGGCGATTTTTTGGCATTTGGAATGGTAGTATCTGCAAGGAAATCTAGTTTTGCTTGATGGTTGGCCTCCATAAAGGACTGTCCGTTTTTTATATTGTTGTAAAATTGCTCCATAAAAGCAGCGGTAGTATAATCATTGACGCGCCATAATGAAAACAACAAATTTTTAGCTCCTGCAAATTGAAAACCTCTTGCGACGCTCATGGCACCTTCGGCTTTAAATAGTTTGCCTATTCCTGTTTCACAAGCACTCAAAACTACTAAATCTGGGTTAATGTTCATATTGTATAATTGGGAATACAACACTTCTTGATCACTAAACTTGATGCTCGCGGCAGTTTCTAAATCACCCGAGGAGGCGTGAGTGGATAAATGTAAAATAGAATAGTTGGCTGCGTTTTTCTTGAAGTTGTTAAAGGTAGCAGCAGCGTTTTCAAAGTAAGTGCCTTCAAAATTCTTTTTAATAGCCGCGAGTTCTTTTTTGGAGAAGCTCAATTCATAATTGCTATTGGCAAAAATAGGAAAGACTCCCAAAATGTTTTTATCGTGCTTTTGTGGCTTGTGGTCTTCCAAATAAAAAGTAGCCGAACTGTTGTAGCCAATGACATAATCGTTTACTAAATAATGCATTTTGGCAAAATTAGTCGTTGCGGTTTCCTTTGTAATTAAAGCCTCAAATGGTAAAAAGTTTAAAACACCATCGGGAATGATGAATAAGTTTTTATACGTTGATCCTGCTGGAAGTTGTAATAATTGATAGGCTATATTACCGTAATGGTTGAAGCCCAAGACATCATTAGAAATAGCGTTGGCATCATTAAAATAGTCTATAAACTGTACAATTTTGACCGCGGTATGCGCGTCGTTGCTAAATGCGCGAACCGTGATCTGATGTTCTTGAAGCGTGAACGAATAAGTGTTGTGGTAGCCAGAGAAATATTCGATCATAATTGCCTTTTCGTTTTCGAGCTTGCTATATAATTTTTTGATGTCAATATCCGCTGTTGATTGCTTGTCTCTTTTGGATTGCATCTCCTTTAAAACCAACATGAGTTCATTTTGTTTTTTTACGGCTTCATTTATTTTAGCAACGGTTGCTGTAGCTCCTTTTTGTTGTTCTTTTATGATTATTGTATTGCAGTTTTGTAGTTGTTCTAAGATGGATTGCTCTTCTGCTGATTGCGATTCTTTGCTAGTTAAACTGTTTTTGAGAACGATCGATTTTGTTTTTTCGGCTAGTACAAAAGCGCTTTCTAGGTACGATGTCTTTTTTTCTTTTTCGAATAGGGTTTGGTAAATAGCAATGCACTTTTCGGTTCGTATACGATTCCGGATTTGGATTATAATTTTGGAGTTTTCGTACACCAATAGCGATTGAAATAAATCTTCTATATGAAAGGCAAGTGCGTAGCTTTCTAATGCTTTTTTAGGCTGGCTTTGCGTCAAAAACAATTCGGATTGCAAGTCTAATGCATCTAGTAAAATCGTCTCGGCATAAAGCGAAGTTTTTTTGGGTAAGCTTTGATTTGCATCAGAATAGGACGGAATTAAAATTTTGAAAACTGTTTTTAGTGCCGCGTTTGCTGCTGCTATTTTGCCTTGTTTAAAAAAGATGTTGGCTGCATCACAATACAATTGTGCTTTTTTCCTAGGATTAGGATTGTTGATTTTTTCGAAAGTTTGCTTGGCTTTTGTATAAAAAAACAATGCCTGATCAGGGTTATTTCGGGCTAGTTTTAATTGGGATAAATTAGAATAACTATTGGTCAATGCTTCATATTGCGAGGGCTCTTTTTCGAGTAAACTAGCTGCTTTCAAAAAAGCATTTTCAGCATTTTCAAAAGCTAGGGGTTGCATGATGTTGGGTTGTGTATTCAAGAAATAATTAGAACCCAAATTGTTGTACAAAAGCCCTTTTTGAATCTTGGTTAAGCGGTCTGTTCGAATAGTTTGTTCCAGCAGGCTGATGGCTTGATCGATGCGTCCCGTATTTTGATAGACATTAGACAGGTTGAGCACGGCGGCTTGCTTTTGGGCTTCGTTTTTTTCTTGACTGGCAACAAAATAATATTGTTTGATAATGTTTTCGGCATTGTTGTAATCACCTATGAGTGTGTATAAATTACCGAGTGGTTTCAGCGCATATTCTGTGATGTCATAATTCGAAAGTTTGTTTTTCTGGTATATATTCCACGCTTTTTCGTAGCTCAGAATGGCTTTGGCTGTTTTACCAAAACTGTTTTCATAGTAACCTTTATTGCAATTCAGGACAACAAGGGCGAGTAGAACGTTTTTGTTTTTGGTGTTGGTCGAAAGGCTCTTGCTGTACGACTCTAGTTTTTGTAGGTTTTGGACTGATGGATTGGCAGTAAAAGAATCAACTGCATCATATATTTTATCTTCTGGAGCAGGCGTTTGTTGGCCGAAGCTAAACAGCGTTGTGAAATATAGAAAGAGTAAAAAATATTTTGTCATC